>JADJJE010000052.1 GCA_016706685.1 Sandaracinaceae bacterium
TCTGCTGATGCCGATCCCCGCCCTTGCTGAGCGGCGGGCATGAGGGCAGTGGCCCGCGCGCTTTCGCGATGGGCCTCGAGACGTGTCGGTCATTTCACCCGGGATCCGGGTCCGGGGTAGACGGCGTCGCAGGAGTCCGGGGCGTTGGCATGGAGCCGGCCACGACGGAATAGGTGACGAGGCCGTAGTTTGGCGACGGCGTCCTCGTCACGCCCCGGCCACCTATCCAGAGTTCCCAGGGTCAGCGCTTCATCGTTCATCGAGGTTCGGACGTCAACTCTTGGGAGCAGAGCCTGCCCTCGGTGGGGGCGGCGCGTCCGAGGCGGTGTCCGTGTTGCGGGCTTGCAGCAAGGCGTCTTGGTGGACGCGTGATGCTGCACGGGCACGGTATGCGAGAGCGGCTTGTCGTGGGTCCGACGGATCTCGGTGGCCGTCCGCGCGTGTCGGGTGTGGTGGTGCGGCGGTACCAGTGCCAGGGCTGCGGAGCCGTGTTGGTGGTGGTGCCGCAGGGCGTGTTGCCACGACTGCGGTACTCGCTGGTGGCGGTGGTCACGGCGCTGGTCGCGTGGGGCCACGAGGGTCGTGCGGGCTGGCGGGTTCGCGCGGACGTCAGCCCGTGGGCGAGCTCAGGCGACGAGCGGCTTCACGGCTGGCGTTCGCTCACGCGTTGGCTGAGCTGCTCGCTGACGACGGGGCTCTACGTGGACGCGACAGCACCACCGCGAGCGCGGGCGGGCTCCATCGCGACGCAGCTCGCCGCGCTGGCGCCGCTGCCCACTGGCGTAGTGGCCACCGACGCGGTGTGCGGCGCGCTCCATCGCTGATGCGCATCACGCCTGAAAGAACGCTCGAAGTCGTCCCACCAGCTCTGTTCGTTCCGGGCACTCGGGACCCCTGAGATGACTCCACCAGCTGCGCGATGGACGCGCGCCAAGGAGAATCGTCATGCCCCCATCCCTCGAATCACTCGCTCCCAAGGACTCGGCGGAGGACCTCGCGGTCTTCCGTTCGCAAGTCGTCGGCCCACTCTTGTGCCGTGACGGGCGCACGCACGGCGAGCTCGCCGAGGCGCTGCGTGAGCTGTCGCGCACGCCGGTCCGTCCTCCTGGATCATCAAGGCCCAGGACGTACTCGGTGGCCACCCTGGAGCGCTGGTACTACGCGTTTCGCGCCACGGGGCTCGACGCGCTCCGGCCTGCCCGACGAGCTGGCGTGCGACTCGCGGCGGCGCTCGGCGAGGCGGAGCGTGAGCTCCTGCTCGAGATCCGTCGCACCCACCCGCGTGTCCCGGTGAGCGTGGTCCTCGAGACCCTCGTCGCCGACGGGCGCTTGGACCGCACCCGCATCTCCGCGTCGACGCTGCGCCGCTTCTATCGCGCTCACGGGCTCGATGCTCGGACGCTGCGACACAGCGACCTCGAGCCACGGCGGCGCTGGCAGACCTCGACGCCCAATGCGCTCTGGCACGCCGACGTGTGCCACGGCCCCGCGCTGCGCATCGATGGCAGGTCGGCGCCGCTGCGCATCCACGCGATCCTCGACGACTACAGCCGTCACATCATCGCGCTCCAGGCCACCACCAACGAGCGCGAGAGCGAGATGCTCATGCTCATGGTCAAGGCGCTGCGCTCGCACCCCGCGCCCGAGGTGCTGTACCTCGACAACGGCGCCACCTACTCGGGCACCGCGCTCGCCACAGCGTGCGCGCGTGTCGGCATCGGGCTCGTGCACGCCAAGCCCTACGACCCCCAGGCGCGCGGCAAGATGGAGCGCTTCTGGCGCACGCTGCGCGAGCAGTGCCTCGACCACTGCACTGGCCTCGGCTCGCTGCACGACGTGCAGGTGCGGCTGCTCGCGTGGCTCAACGACCGCTACCTCGTCACATCGCACGGCGGGCTCGTCGGGCGTACGCCCACCGAGGCCTACGCCGATGGCGAGCGGCGAGCGCCCGTCGCCGAATCCATGCTGCGCGAAGCACTCATCGTGCGGGCGCGGCGTCGCGTGCTCGGCGACGGCACCGTGTCCATCGCGGGCACCGACTTCGAGCTGGACCAGGGCTACCTCGCGGGCCGCAACGTCACCGTCGCCCGCTCCTTGCTCGATCCCAGCACGCCGCCGTGGGTCGAACACGAAGACCAGCGCCTTGCGCTCCGTCCCGTCGACCCAAAGGCCAACGGCAAGGCCAAGCGCGCGCCGCGGCCCGCTGGCACCAAGGGTGTCGACAGCGTGCCCTTCGACCCCGCCGAGGCTGTCCTCGACCGCTTCGTCGGGCGCGCACCCCGGCACGTCGCGGAGAAGGGAGCCGCACAGTGACCGCCAACGCATGGGCTCATTACTTCGGCTTCGCGTCGCCGCCGTTCTCAAAGGAGATCCGCGATGACGACCTCTGGGTCCCCGCGTCGCGCGAGCGCCGCGTCGACCGTCTCGTCGAGGCCTGCCACGACCACGAGCACATCCTGCTCACCGGCGAGCCTGGTGTCGGCAAGACCTGCGTCCTGCGCTCGCTACGACAGCGCCTCCCTGAAGCCGGATTCCGTCTCACCTACTGCCACAACGCTACGCTCGGACGTCGCGACTTCTATCGCCAGCTCTGCCTGGCGCTGGGCCTGAGCCCGCGTGCCACGGCGGCGGCGGTCTTCTACGAGATCGGCCAGCACATCCACGAGCTCGGCGCCGCCCGCGTCCACCCCGTCTTCCTCCTCGACGAAGCCCACCTGCTCCACCAGGACGTGCTCGACCACCTGCACATCCTCGCCAACTACGACTGGGACAGCAAAGCCCTCCTCACCATCGTCCTCGTCGGCCTGCCCGAACTCGCCGACCGGCTCGCGCTGCGCCGCAACCGCTCACTGCTGAGCCGCATCCACACGCGCGTGCAGCTCGGCGCGGCCTCGCCCGAGGACACCGCCGAGTACATCGAGTACCGCGTGCGCGCCGTCGGCGGAGACGCCAACCCCTTCTCGAGCGACGCCGTCGCCATCCTCCACGAGGCCTCCTCCGGTCGCCTCCGCGACATCGACCGCCTCGCCACCAACGCCCTCCGACACGCTGCCTCTCGCAAGGTCCGCATCGTCGACCGATCCGTCCTCGGCAAGGTACTCGGAGACCACCTCAACGACCTCGTCGCCTGACCAACCCGCACGCCCCTGATGGCCATCATCCCGCCGCGCGCAGCGCGTCACACGGGTGGTGGCCATCACGCGTCGCGCATCCGTGCGCACCACCGCGATGGACATCGCCGCCGTGCCCGGCGGCGCGCATCACGCGATGCCCATCAAGCTCCGTGACACGAGGTCCATCGCTGGGCGCGCTCGGTAACCAGCAGGCGAGTCAGAGCGCAAAGCGAGAACACGAGAGGCAGGACAGCAAAAGGCTCTGTACCGCCGGATGCTTGAAGCTGGAACCGCAAGCTCGAGCGCGGGCCTGATGGGCCAGCAGCGTGAGCGCGCGACGATCGGAAACCAGCTCACGCTCGACGTCCTGTCGGCGATGCTGGGCGAAGCGCGCGGCAGCGGACATCGATGCGCTTCAGGGGCCAGATGAGCCCGAAGAGAAGAAGCCTCGCAAGAAGGGTCACGGACGCAGGCCGCTCCCCGAGGACCTGCCGCGGGTGGACATCGAGATCATCCCCGACGAGGTTCAGCGCGCCGGGCTCGACGCGTTCGAGCGCATCGGCGAAGAGGTGACCGAGGTCCTCGAGCGTCGGCCCGGGTCGATGGTCATCGCGCGCATCATCAAGCCGAAGTTCGTGCGCAAGGACCGCGACCGAACGCGCCCACCAGGTGCACGTCGGGCAGACGCCGTCGCTCCCGATTCCGCGCAGCGTCGCGGGCCAGCTTCCTGGCGGACACGCTCGTGCGTCGCTGGCAGGACCACGCGCCGCTGCACCCCTTGAGCAGATGTACGCGCGCGAGGGCGTCGAGATGGCACGCTCGACCATCTGCGGCTGGCACGAGCAGCTGAGGCCGCTCGTGGAGCCTCTCATCGCTGCGATGCGCGCCGAGGCGTTCACGGCCCCCTACCTCTGCACCGACGCCACTGGCGTCCTGGTACAAGCGAAGGAGCAGTGCCGCCGCGGACACTTTTGGGTGCTCATCGACCCTGGAAGACACGTGCTCTTCGAGTACACGCGCAACCACACCAACGACGCGGTCGACTCGCTGCTCGCGGGCTACGAAGGCTATCTCGTGGCCGACGCGCGTAGTCAACGACCACCTCTATGAGCGCGGCGACATCGTGGAGGTGAACTGCTGGGCCCACAGCCGCAGGTACTTCTTCAAGGCGATGGCGTCCGATCCCGAGCGCGCGGGCCAAGCCCTACGCATGCAGGGGCTGTTGTTCAAGATCGAGCGCAGCATCAAGGACGCGCCCCGCAAGAAGCGCGAAGCCATCCGGCAGAAGCACTCGGCGCCTGTCGTCGAACGCTTCTTCTCTGGTGCGATGCCGAGGTGGGAGCGCGCCCTCGAGGACACCCCACGATGCCGCGCGCTGCCTCTACGCCCCGGAACCAGCGCGTGGGCCTGAGCGTTTCTCACCGACGGCCGCCTGCCGCTCGAGAACAACATCAGCGAGCGCGAGCTCCGCCGGCAGGCCGTGGGCCGCAAGAACTGGCTCTTCGTCGGCAGCGACGACGCCGCTCACGTGAACGCCGCCTTCACCACGCTCCTCGCCAGCTGCCGCATGGTCGGCGTCGAGCCCTGGGAGTACCTGCGCGACCTGTTCTGCCTGCTCCCAGCCTGGCCTTCTCACCGCGTCCTCGAGCTGGCGCCCGCGTACTGGGCCGGCACGCGCGAACGCGAGGACGTGGTCGCCATGCTCGCTGCGGACCCCTACCGCGCCGCCACTCTCTGAGCACTGGGCGCCCGTCGGGCTGAAGCGCGGTCGTCAAGGACGCGTTCACCGAACGGATACGGATGAACTCGCGCGCCGCCGCTGCTGGGGTCTTGGTCGGTGAACTGAACGCCCAGGTCCACGTTCTCGTTGCCGCCGCTGGTGGGGATGATGGTGGTGGACTCGATGACCTCGCCCTGCGCGCTGATGAAGCGCAGCACCACGCCGCTGCCGCCGCGCAGGCAGCTCGCCCGCGTCGACGGTGTGCCAGGCGCCGCCGCTGCGCTGCACCGGGGTCCACGGGTTGTCCGCCGCGACGCCGTCGCCCGCCCGCGGAAGTCGATGCTGCGGATGGGGATGCGGTGGTTCATGGGCGCGATGCGCAGGTAGCTGGGGTTCGGTTGTTCACGCGCACGTGCACGTTGCCGCTCACCGGGCAGGCACACGGCGCGCGCTGCCTTCGTCGTTGGCGCCGCCGCCCACGGCCTCTGCCGCTTCGTTGGCGAGGTCGATGTGGAAGTGCCCGCCCGCGCACGGCGGGTTGCCCTCGATGGGGCAGAGGTCCGCGATCATCACCACCTCGGTGCCGTTGATGGTGTCGATCTCCAGCACTCACCGCACGACTCGCCCGCCGCGCCGCCGTAGGAGCTGCCGTTCCACGGCTCGGCGATGGCGCCCGTGACGCCGCTGCGCACGAAGGCGGGCAGGAAGTTCGCGTTGCGCGGGAACTCGCACCAGCCGGTGTCTCCGGCGTTGTAGGAGGTGAGCCGCACGCTCCCGCACGTCTCGCTGGGGGCGACGCCGCCGCCATCGCGCGGTGGGGTCATGCCGCCCGAGCCGTCGCCGCAGGCGAGTGAGGTGAGCGCGAGGACCAACGAGGCAGCGGGCAGGAAGCGCATCCCGCGAGTCTAGCGGCCTTGGAGGCGACGAAGCCAGAGTGGGGCTTTCGCAGATTGCTAGATCTCAGTGGCTTTCGGCCCGAGGCTGACGGGGATGGGCGCGATGGGGTCGCTCACGCCTCGGCGAGTCACACACCGTTGTACGCAATGGACAACCTCGACCCCCCAAGCGGTCGAGAACATGCTTCCAGGAGGCGATTCCCTCGCGCTCTCCCAACTAGGAGCACGGCGCATTCATCGTGCTCGAGGCCCCAAGATGGCTTCCCCCCACCTGCGACTGTCAGCCAGTTATCCTCCATCTTGTGCGCTCTTGGCGTTGGTTCTTCTCCATGGCTAGTGGAGGAAACACCAAGGGCACTCCGCCAAACCCGCGCGACGCCGGTGGCGGCATCGACTCGGGGCCTCCCGATAGTGGTGGCCCAATCGGATCCGGAGAGAGCGTTCCCGAGACGATCGACATGTCGGGCGGCAGCATCACCCTCGCGGGCGCGGAGCTGACGATCCCTCCCGGCGCACTGAGCGCGCCCACGCAGATCACGATCACGGAGACCACAGACGCGGCGCCCGCGGGTACACGCTACTCGCCCGTCTGGCGCTCCACAAGGCAGATGGGATGGTGATCGGGGACTGCGGCGAAGGGTGACTTGGAAGCGATATTCTGTCACCGTCATCGGCGGCGCGTTCAAAGGCAAGGGGGAGAGACACCATGGCGAAGTGCAGTGTGACGGGTAGGGAGACACAGGCGTGCGACGGTGACCGAAGCATGCGGAACCGATCGCTCTCCGGCTGGACGCCGGTGTTGGTGGGCCTGCTCGCGGCGCTCTCGGGCGTGGGTTGTGGTGGTGGGATACCGCTCGAGGAGTGCACGGGAGGCACGTGAGAACGACGGAGACCTCGAGACTGGCTGCGTGGCATGGACGGTCTGTGGTGCTGGTGAGTACGTGAGCGCCGCGGGCACGGCGGAGACGGACCGCGAGTGCGCGGCGTGTGCCGTGGGCGAGTACTCGGTGACCCCCAACGCCGCGAGCTGCACCGCGTGGACCGGGTGCGTGGCTGGCGAGTACGTGAGCGCGGCGGGCACGGCCGCGCGCGACCCGAGGTGCACGGATGCACGAGCGGGACGTTCAGCGCGAGCGGTGACGCCGCGAGCTGCAGCCCGTGGACCGAGTGCGTGGCTGGCGAGTACGTGAGCACGGCCGGCAGCGCGAGCGCCGACCAGGCGTGCACGGTGTGCGCGACGGGGACGTACACCTCGGGCCCCAACCAGGCTGTGTGCGTGGCGCTGACGGGCTGTGCGCCGGGGACGGTGCAGACGGCACCGGCCACGATGACGGCGCCGGCCGTGTGCGCGGCGTGCAGCGTCGGGCAGTACTGCGCGGGCGGCGAACTCGCAGCCGTGGTGTGCGACGACGGCGACGGCACGTGGGACCACGACGGAAGCGCGGCCACGGCGTGCGTGGCCCGCACCTCGTGCTCTGCAGGGACCTACGTCTCGGCCGAAGGCGGCGCGACGACCGACCGCAGCTGCACGGCCTGTGCGAGCGGGAGCTACACCAGCGTGAGCAACGCAACCAGCTGCATGGCGTATGCGACGTGCGTGGCGGGCGAGTACGTGAGCACGGCGGGGACAGGCACGAGCGACCAGATCTGCACGGCCTGCGGCGACGGCGCGAGTACAGGCGACACCACCGACGCGGCGAGCTGCAGCGCCTGGCGCGCCTGCACCGCAGGGCAGTACGTGACTGGCGACGGCAGCGACGTCACCGACCGCACCTGCGGCGGGTGCGCGAGCGGGGCTACAGCGACGTGAGCAACGCGACCTCGTGCACTGCCTACAGCACGTGCATCGCCGGTCAATACGTGACCGTGCCGGGCAGCACCATGAATGACCGCGCGTGCGGCACGTGCGCCAACGGGACGTACACGTCGGGACCCAACCAGACCACGTGCGTGCCCGTGGGCTCCTGCGCGCCGGGCACGGTGGAGACCACGCCGGCCACCATGATGGCGCCTCCCGTGTGCGCGGACTGCGACCCAGGTGAGTACTGCGCCGGCGGCACGGTGGCGGCCGTCGCGTGCGATGACGGCGACGGCACCTGGGACGACGACAGCGACCCGGCGACGGTCTGCGCTGCGCGCACCACCTGTGCGACCGGCAGCTACGTCGCCACTGAGGGAGACGCGACCACCGACCGCACGTGCACCGCGTGCGCGCTGGGCAGCCACAGCGGCACCCCGAACGCACCCAGCTGCAGCGCATGGACCACCTGCGTGGCGGGCCAGTCCATCGGCACCGTGGGGAGCGCCACGGCCGACCGCATGTGCAGCGCGTGCGCGGACGGTAGCTTCAGCATCACCGAGAACGCGACCAGCTGCACCCCGTGGGCCACCTGTGTGCCCGGGCAGTACGAAGCCGAAGAAGGCAGCCCGAGCGCGAACCGCGTGTGCACGGGCTGCAGCAGCGGCAGCTTCAGCATCGCCAACAACGCGCCGAGCTGCACCCCGTGGCAGACCTGCGCGGCGGGCCGCTACGTGAGCAACACTCCGTCCGACACCGTGGACCAGGTGTGCGTGGACTGCGCGGGAGGGACCTACACCGCCATGGCCAACCTCTCCATGTGCCTCGCGCACGGCATGTGCGCAGCGGGCACGGTGCAGAGTGCGGCGGGCACCACCACGATGGCGCCGGTGTGCGCCACGTGCAGCCCGGGCGAGTACTGCGCGGGCCACACCACCGCGGCCGTCGCTTGCGGCGGCAGCACCTGGGACCATGACGGGAGCCCGGCGACAGCGTGCGCCACGCGCACGGACTGTGGAGCGGGGCAGTCCGTGGTGAGCAACGGCAACGCGACCACGAACCGCACATGCGCGGCCTGCACGGGGGAGACCTACAGCACCGCGACCAACGCGCCGACTTGCACCCCGTGGGCCGTGTGCGCGGCGGGCACCTGTAAGCAGTCCGGGGAGCGATGCGGTCAACCGGGTGTGCACGCCGTGCGCGTTGGGGGAGTACTCCACAGGCCCGAACCAGATGATGTGCCAGGCTCACGGCTCGTGCGCGGCCGGCACGGAGCAGA
>JADJJE010000053.1 GCA_016706685.1 Sandaracinaceae bacterium
ACGACGACGAAGACCCCGAGACGGCCTGCGTGGCGTGGACGGTCTGTCGCGCTGGTGAGTACGCGAGCGCGGCCGGCACGGAGGAGGCGGACCGCGAGTGCGCGGCGTGTGCCGTGGGCGAATACTCGGTGAACCTCAACGCCACGAGCTGTAGCCCGTGGACCGCGTGCGTGGCTGGCCAGTACGTGAGCGCGGCGGGCACTGCGGCCAGCGATCGGACGTGCACGGGGTGCACGAGCGGCACGTTCAGCGCGAGCGGCGACGCCTCGGGCTGCACGGCCTGGACCGAGTGCGTGGCCGGGGAGTACGTGAGCACGGCCGGTGGCGTGAGCACCGACCAGGCGTGCACGGTGTGCGCCACGGGGACGTACACCTCGGGCCCCAACCAGGCCTTGTGCGTGCCGCTGACCGGCTGCGCGCCCGGGACGGTGCAGACGGCACCGGCCACGATGACGACGCCGGCCGTGTGTGCCGCGTGCAGCGCCGGGCAGTACTGCGCGGGCGGCGAGTTCGCGGCCGTGGCGTGCGACGACGGCGACGGCACGTGGGACCACGATGGAAGCCCGGCGACCGCGTGCGTGGCCCGCACCACTTGCTCCACAGGGACCTATGTCTCGGCCGAAGGCGGCGCGACCTCCGACCGCAGCTGCACGGCCTGTGCGAGCGGGAGCTACAGCAACACCACGAACGCGACCGCCTGCACGGCGTATACGACTTGCGTGGCTGGCGAGTACGTGGGCACGGTAGGGACGGCGACGAGCGACCAGGTCTGCACCGCCTGCGACGACGGTGAGTACAGCGACACGACCGACGCGGCGAGCTGCAGCACCTGGCGCACGTGCACCGCAGGGCAGTACGTCACTGGCGCAGGCAGCGACACGGCGGACCGCACCTGCGGCGGGTGCGCGAGCGGCTCCTACAGCGACACCACGAACGCGACCGCCTGTACGGCGTACAGCACATGTGTGGCCGGTGAGTACGTCACCGTGCCGGGCAGCACCATGAACGACCGCGCGTGCGGCACGTGTGCCAACGGCACGTACACCTCTGGGCCCAACCAGACCACGTGCGTGCCCGTGGGCTCGTGCGCGCCGGGCACGGTGCAGACCGCCCCCGGCACCATGATGGCGCCCCCGGTGTGCGCGGACTGCGACCCCGGCGAGTACTGCGCCGGCGGCACGGCGGCGGCTGTGGCGTGCGACGACGGCGACGGCACGTGGGACGACGACAGCGACCCGGCGACCGCGTGCGCCGAGCGCACCACTTGTGCGACCGGCAGCTACGTCGCGTCCGAGGGTGACGCGACCACCGACCGCACGTGCACCGCCTGCGCGCTGGGCCGCTACAGCAGCACCCTGAACGCGCCCAGCTGCAGCACGTGGACTATCTGCGTGGCGGGCCAGTCCATCGGCACCGTGGGGAGCGCGACGGCGGACCGCGTGTGCAGCACGTGCGCCGACGGCAGCTTCAGCACCATGGACAACGCACCCAGCTGCACCGCATGGCAGACCTGCGTGCCCGGGCAGTACGAAGCCACCGAGGGCAGCCCGAGCGCAAACCGCGTGTGCACGGGCTGCAGTAGCGGCAGCTTCAGCATCAGCAACAACGCGGCGAGCTGCACCTTGTGGCAGACCTGCGTGGCGGGTCGCTACGTGAGCAACACTCCGTCCGACACGGTGGACCAGGTCTGCATGGACTGCGCCGTCGGGACCTACACCGCCATGCCCAACCTCTCCATGTGCCTGGCCCACGGCATGTGCCCCGCCGGCACCGTGCAGAGCGCCGCGGGCACCACCACGGCACCGCCGGTGTGCGACGCATGCAGCCTGGGCGAGTACTGCGCGGGCCACACAACAGCGGCCGTCGCCTGCGGCGGTAACACCTGGGACCACGACGGGAGCCCCGCCACCGCGTGCGCCACGCGCACCGACTGCGCGGCAGGCCAGTCCGTGGTGAGCGACGGCAACGCGACCACGAACCGCACCTGCGCAGCCTGCACGGGGGAGCACCTACAGCACCGCGACGAACGCGCCGAACTGCACCCCGTGGGCCGTGTGCGCGGCGGGGACCTACGTGAGCACTCCGGGGAGCGTCTCGGTCAACCGGGCGTGCATGCCCTGCGCGTTGGGGGAGTACTCCGCCAACCCGAACCAAATGATGTGCATGGCGCACGGCTCGTGCCCCGCCGGCACCGTGCAGAGTGCGGCGGGGACCAGCATGGCGCCGCCCGTGTGCGATGCATGCAGCGCGGGTCAGTACTGCGCGGGCGGCACCACCGCAGCAGTGACCTGCGGCGGCATCACGTGGGACAACGACGGGAACCCGGCGACGGCGTGTGGGGCCCGCACAAACTGCGTGGCCGGGCAGTCCGTGGTGAGCGACGGCAACGCGACCACGAACCGCACCTGCACGGCCTGCACGGCGGAGACCTACAGTACGGCGATGAACGCACCGAGCTGCACCGCATGGGCGGTGTGCGCGGCGGGTGCCTACGTGAGCACACCGGGGAGCGCTGCGATCAACCGGGCGTGCACGCCGTGCTCCACGGGGGAGTACTCCACCGATCCGAACCAGGCGATGTGCACACCATGGCAGGTGTGCGACGGGGTACGTGGAAGGTGATGCCGGCTCGCCAACCATGGACCGGACGTGTGTGCCGGAGGCATGGACGCGGCAGTTTGGGAGCGCGAGTGAGGACTTTGCCTGGTCGGTGAGCGTGGGCAGCGACGGCAGCGTGCTGGTCGCGGGGTACACGCAAGGCACCCTTCCGGGGCAATCGAGCGCAGGCTTCCAGGACGCATTTGTGCGGAAGTATGATGCGGCGGGCACCGAGGTCTGGACGCGTCAGTTTGGGAGCGCGAGCTACGACGCCGCCTATTCGGTGAGCGTGGGCAGCGACGGCAGCGTGCTGGTCGCGGGGTTGACGGGCGGCACCCTTCCGGGGCAATCGAGCGCAGGCGGCCAGGATGCGTTTGTGCGGAAGTACGATGCGGCGGGCGCCGAGGTCTGGACGCGCCAGTTTGGGAGCGCGAGCTACGAGGAGGCCCGGTCGGTGAGCCTGGGCAGCGACGGCAGCGTGCTGGTCGCGGGGTACACGGACGGCACCTTTCCAGGGCAATCGAGCGCAGGCCAGTACGACTCTTTTGTGCGGAAGTACGATGCGGCGGGCGCCGAGGTCTGGACGCGCCAGTTTGGGAGCGCGACCTTCGACATCGCCTATTCGGTGAGCGTGGGCAGCGACGGGAGCGTGCTGGTCGCGGGGTACACGGAAGGCACCCTTCCGGGGCAAACCAACGCAGGGGCCAGAGATGCGTTTGTGCGGAAGTACGATGCGGCGGGCGCCGAGGTCTGGACGCGGCAGTTTGGGAGCGCAGGCGGTGACAACGCCGTGTCGGTGAGCGTGGGCAGCGACGGCAGCGTGCTGGTCGCGGGGTACACGCTCGGAGACGCGTTTGTGCGGAAGTACGATGCGGCGGGCGCCGAGGTCTGGACGCGCCAGTTTGGGAGCGCCAACTTCAACTTCGACCTGGCGCGGTCGGTGAGCGTGGGTGGCGATGGCAGCGTGCTGGTCGCGGGCTACACAGGTGGCAGCTTGCCGGGACAAGCCAGCGCAGGAGTCGACGACGCGTTTGTGCGGAAGTACGATGCGGCGGGCGCCGAGGTCTGGACGCGGCAGTTTGGGACCGCGAGCACCGACCAGGCCCAGTCGGTGAGCGTGGGCAGCGACGGGAGCGTGCTGGTCGCGGGCTGGACGGACGGCACCCTCGCGGGGCAATCGAGCGCAGGCGGCCGGGACGCATTCGTGATGAAACTGGCTGAGCCGTGAGCTGAGCCGCAGCCTGACCGGACTGGAGGTACTCGCCGACGTCGTCGATGCCACGAGCGGTGGCGGGGGGCGGCAGCGACCCGCCTGCACGTGGTCAGCGTGGCCGCGCTTGCGGTGTCGGGCGGACCCTCCCATCGCGCCTTCGACTCGGACGCCCCGTGCTTGCACGGGGTGAGGGCTCGCGCGGGGGCGACCTGCTCTGCAGGCGAGATTCGGTTCCCTCGCTCTGCTCGGCGCGCGGGGCGCGCAGAATCTCGACCCCCGCCCTTCCCCCTCATCGATAGGAGCGATTCGGGCTCGCCGTGGACGTCACCGCAACACCGTCCCCGAGGCCCACGTGTCCCAGTCCGATTCCGCCTACAGCAAGGTCACTGACCGCATCCTCGAAGCCCTCGAGAGCGCCGACCCCACCCAGTGGTCACGACCCTGGGTCACCGAGGGGCCCGCCCGCAACGCCTTCTCGAACCGCCCCTACGCAGGCGGCAACGCCATCGTCCGTATCCGTTCGGTGAATCGCGTTCCTGACGGGGGATCCCCGAGCGCCTAAGTTCACGGCATGCAGAAGCCCCGGACGCGCGAGGAGCGCATGGCGATCATCGCGGACTTGCGCGCGAGCGGACTCCCCCGAGCGACGTACGCGCGGCAGCACGGACTCAGCGAAGCGACCCTTCGGATGTGGACGAGGCGCCTGAAGGAGGAGCTGAACGACTCGTTGCTGAGCGCTGCCCCGCCTCGCATCGACGCCTCGTTCATTGAACTCGCCCTCCCGTCGCTGCTCACGGCCGCGCCCGCGTCCATCGAGGTGACACTGGGAGGCGCCACCGTGCGCGTGCCGACCGGCGCGGACGCCGACACACTCGGGCGGATCTTCGCGGCGCTCCGGGGTGCGGCGTGATCCCCTCGTCGGTCCGCATCTTCGTGTGCCAGGAGCCACAGGACATGCGGCGCTCGTTCGATGGTCTCGCGCTGGCCGCTCAGCAGCACCTGGGTGAGGACCCGCAGAGCGGCGCGCTCTTCGTCTTCACCAACAAGCGGTCCTCGCGAATCAAAGTCTTGTGGTTCGACCGCAACGGGTACTGCTTGCTGTACAAGCGCCTCCACAAGGCGCGCTTCGAACTCCCCGAGGCACGGGTAATCGATGGCGCCGAACTCGGTAGAGTGCTTCGCGGAAGCCCGATTTCGCGTTCCGACGCGAATCGTTCTTGACGAGAGATCGAGCATCGATCACCACAGGCGGGTGACGGATCTCGCCGGCCTCATCGAACGCCTCGACGAGCTGCAACGTGGGCAGGACGCGATTCGTAGGGCGCTCCAACAGGCTGAGTCGGAGCGCGAGCGAGCTCGCGAGGAGCGGGACCGCTTCAAGGCTCTGTACCTCGAGATGCTGGAGCGGAACCGCAAGCTCGAGCGCGGGCTGATGGGCCAGCAGCGTGAGCGCGCGACGTCCGAGAGCCAGCTCACGCTCGACGTCCTGTCGGCGATGCTGGGCGAGCGCGCGGCAGCAGACATCGATGCGCTTCAGGGGCCAGAGGAGCCCGAAGAGAAGAAGCCTCGCAAGAAGGGTCACGGGCGCAAGCCGCTCCCAGAAGACCTGCCGCGGGTGGACATCGAAATCATCCCCGACGAGGTGCAGCGCGCCGGGCTCGACGCGTTCGAGCGCATCGGCGAAGAGGTGACCGAGGTCCTCGAGCGTCGGCCCGGGTCGATGGTCATCGCGCGCATCATCAAGCCGAAGTTCGTGCGCAAGGACCGCGAGCCGAACGCGCCCACCGAGGTGCACGTCGGGCAGACGCCGTCGCTCCCGATTCCGCGCAGCGTCGCGGGTCCCGGCTTGCTGGCGGACACGCTCGTGCGTCGCTGGCAGGACCACATGCCGCTGCACCGCCTCGAGCAGATGTACGCGCGCGAGGGCGTCGAGATGGCACGCTCGACCATCTGTGGCTGGCACGAGCAGCTGAGGCCGCTGGTGGAGCCACTCATCGCCGCGATGCGCGCCGAGGCGTTCACGGCCCCCTACCTCTGCACCGACGCCACTGGCGTGTTGGTGCAAGCAAAGGAGCAGTGCCGCCGCGGACACTTCTGGGTGCTCATCGACCCTGGAAGACACGTGCTCTTCGAGTACACGCGCAACCACACCAACGACGCGGTCGACTCGTTGCTGGCTGGCTACGAAGGCTATCTCGTGGCCGACGCGCACGTGGTCTACGACCATCTCTACGAACGCGGCGATATCGTGGAGGTGAACTGCTGGGCCCACAGCCGCAGGTACTTCTTCAAGGCGATGGCGTCCGACCCCGAGCGCGCGGGCCAAGCGCTGCGCATGCAGGGGCTGCTGTTCAAGATCGAGCGCAGCATCAAGGACGCGCCCCGCAAGAAGCGCGAAGCCATCCGGCAGAAGCACTCGGCGCCTGTCGTCGAACGCTTTTTCTCCTGGTGCGACGCCGAGTGGGAGCGCGCCCTCGAAGACACTCCGATGTACGCCGCGCTCCGCTACGCCCGGAACCAGCGCGTGGGCCTGCAGCGCTTCCTCGCCGACGGTCGCCTGCCGCTCGAGAACAACATCAGCGAGCGCGAGCTCCGCCGGCAGGCCGTCGGCCGCAAGAACTGGCTCTTCGTGGGCAGCGACGACGCTGCTCACGTGAACGCTGCCTTCACCACGCTCCTCGCCAGCTGCCGCATGGTGGGCGTCGAGCCTTGGGAGTACCTGCGCGACCTCTTCTGCCTGCTTCCGGCCTGGCCCGCTCACCGCGTCCTCGAGCTGGCGCCGGCGTACTGGGCCGGCACGCGCGAACGCGAGGACGTGGTCGCCATGCTCGCTGCGGACCCCTACCGCGCCGCCACTCTCTGAGCACTGGGCGCCCGTCGGGCTGAAGCGCGGTCGTCAAGGACGCGATTCACCGAACGGATACCATCGTCCTCGGCCTCTACGGCCTCCTCGCCGGCTACAGCGACCCCCGCTGGGCCACCTTCCAGCAGGTGAAGCGCGCTGGTGGCACCGTCACCAAGGGCATGAAGGGCTGGCCGGTCCTGCTCTACAAGCGCGTCTCGAAGAGCGCCGCCAGCGACCAGGACGACACCGGCTACTTCATCGTCCGGCAGTTCACGGTCTTCAACGTCGTCGCCCAGACCACCGGCATCGAGCTGCCCACGCACACCGCCCGCGAGCACGTCCCGACCGACGCCGAGCTCATCCTCGAGCACTCCGGCGCCGAGTTCCGCCGAGCCGACCGCGCGGCCTACGTCCCGAGCAACGACGAGATCCTCCTACCCGCCCCCGAGGCCTTCCTCACCGCCGACGCCTACTACTCGGTCGCCTTCCATGAGCTGACGCACTGGACGGGCGCACCCCACCACCTCGGCCGGGATCACTCGGGCACCTTCGGGTCACCCGCCTACGCGCGCGAAGAGCTCATCGCCGAGCTCGGGAGCGCCATGGTCGCCTCCCGCTTCGGCATCGACTACACGGCCGAGAACGCCAACTACACAGCCAACTGGCTCATCCCCCTCGGGCGCGACCCGAAGCAGCTCATCGCCGTCACCCGGGACGCCGCGAAGGCAGCCGACTACCTCTACCGGCGGGCCTTCCCCGACACCGAGGCGCAGCCGTCGGAGGGCAACCAAGGCAACCAGGACGACCAGGACCTCGAGGCGGCGGCGTGAGCCTCGAGCGGCATCGGGCTCGACGCGTAGAGGCAACCCGGCTTCGATGTGGTGCGCGCCCTGGGCCTCTGGGATGCCGCGCACCGGGCCGCCTTCCTCTGGTGGGCCCGCGTCAGTCTGTCTAAGCACGCACTCCCCATGAGTCGTGACCCCATCGCGCAGACCCACAGGAGCCCTCGCGAACGGGGCATGGTGGAAGGGTGGTTGCCAACCGGTCGTTTGCAGCCGACCTTCGGTTGCATGTTGTCCTCCCGTTTGGCTTCTTCGCTGGCGCTCGCGTGCGCTGCGTCATTCATGCTGGCCTGTGGACGCGGCGATGCCGAAGACTGCACCGTTCGAGGGCCAGATGCATATCTTCGAGGGTGCGACCTGACCAACGCGGACCTGACCAACGCGGACCTGACCAACGCGAACCTGTTCAGCGCGGACCTGACCGGCGCGGACCTGACCGACGCGAACCTGCGCTACGCGAACCTGCGCTACGCGAACCTGCGCGGCGCGGACCTGACCGGCGCGAACCTGACCGGCGCGGACCTGACAACGCGAACCTGACCGGCGCGAACCTGACCGGCGTGAACCTGACCGGCGCGGACCTGACCAACGCGAACCTGACCGGCGCGAGCCTGGCCGGCGCGGACCTGGCCGGCGCGTTCCTGGGCAGCGCGAACCTGACCGACGCGGACCTGACCGGCGCGAACCTGTACGGTGTCCGCTCGCGCGGCATCGTGGGTGTGCCCGCATTGCCAAGCGGGTACCGGATCACCAACGGGTACCTGGTCGGACAGCGCGTGAACCTGAGCGGCGCGGACCTGAGCGGCGCGAACCTGAGCGGCGCGGACCTGAGCGGCGCGGACTTGACCGGCGCGAACCTGTTCGAAGCGGACCTGAGCGGCGCGAACCTGAGCGACGCGGACCTGACCAGCGCGTTCCTGGGCCGCGCGAACCTGTCCAACGCGAACCTGACCAACGCCAATCTAACCGGAGCGATCCTGGACGGTGTCAGATCGGGCGGCATCGTGGGTGTGCCCGCGGCATTGCCGAGCGGGTACCGGTTGATCAACGGGTACCTGGCCGGACCGATCGCGGACCTGAGCGGCGCGGACCTGAGCGGCGCGGACCTGACCGGCGCGGTCCTGTACTACGCGGACCTGACCGGCGCGGACCTGAGCGGCGCGGACCTGACCGGCGCGTACCTGAGCGGCGCGTACCTGACCGGCGCGACCCTGACCAACGCGGAGCTGACCGGCGTCAGCTCGAGCGGCATCGTGGGTGTGCCCGCGGCATTGCCGAGCGGGTACCGGTTGATCAACGGGTACCTGGTCGGACCGGGCGCGGACCTGACCGGCGCGATCCTGACCAACGCGAACCTGACCGGCGCGGACCTGGGCTACGCGACCCTGACCGGCGCGGTCCTGATCAACGCGAACCTGTCCGACGCGGACCTGTCCGACGCGAACCTGAGCGACGCGACCCTGACCGGCGCGATTTGGTCCAACACCACCTGTCCCAACGGCACGGTTCAGAGCACGCCCTGCCAGTGACCGCGCGCTAGCGGGAAGCTACGTCCACGCGCGCAGCCGGGTGGCCGACCGGGCCGCCTACGTCCCCAGCAACGACGAGATCCTCCTGCCCTGTCGTGAAGCGTTCATCACCGCGGACGGCTGCTACTCGGTCGCCTGCCAGGAGCTCGCCCACTCGACGGGTGCACCCCACCGCCGTCCGTCTAAGCACGCACTTCCCATGGGTCGTGACGCCATCGCGCAGACCCACAGGAGCCCTTGTGAACGGGACATGGTGACAAGTGGTTTGCAGCTGGATTTCGTCCAGCCCACATTCGGTCGCATGTCCTCGTCTCGTTTGGTTTCTTCTCAGGCGCTCGCGTGCGCTGTGTCACTCGTGATGGCCTGCGGAGGTTCCGACGGTGCTCCGCAGCCGGGCACCGATGCGGGCACGGATGCGGGCACGGATGCGGGCACCGATGCCGTCGACTGCACCGTTCGAGGGCCAAATGCATATCTTCGAGGGTGCGACCTGAACGGTGCGGACCTGGCCGGAGCGGACCTGAGGAACGCGAACCTGACCGACGCGGACCTGAGGAACGCGAACCTGACCCTGGCGGACCTGGGCGGCGCGAACCTGACCGGCGCGAACCTGGACCGCGTCGTCTCGGGCGGCATCGTGGGCGTGCCTGCGGCATTGCCAAGCGGGTACCAGATCATCAACGGGTACCTGGTCGGACCGGGCGCGGACCTGTCCGACGCGAACCTGGCCGGCGCGGACCTGACCGGCGCGGACCTGACCGGCGCGGGCCTGGCCGGCGCGAACCTGACCGGCGCGGACCTGACCGACGCGGACCTGACCGACGCGAGCCTGTTCGAAGCGGACCTGACCGACGCGGTGCTGGCCGGCGCGGACCTGACCGGCGCGGACCTGGGCGGCGCGGTGTGGTCCAACACCACCTGTCCCAACGGCGCGGTTCAGAGCACGCCCTGCCCGCAGTGACCGCGCTGTAGCGGGCAGCTAGCTTGCCGGTCATGACTTCCTCTTCCTTGTTTCGACGCTTGGTTCCCCTGCTCCTCTTCGTCCCCGGCTGCGGAGGCAGCCCCGCCGAAGACGGCCCGCCGCTGCGCATCCTGATCGTGGACGAGACGGGCGTGCCGGCCCTCGCGCGGCGCGTGCTCTACCAGCCGCAGCCGGCCGATGCCTTCTGGCTCAGCGCGACCGCGGCCACCTGCGAGAGCGGTGAGCCGCCCTGCTCCACGTGGCTGATCACCACGCCGATCACCGAGCGCATCGCCGTGACGGCGGACCGCACCACCGAGGCCACGCCCACCGAGGCGTGCCAGCCCTACGCGTCCACGTTCGCCATCGTGCACCCGGGCACGCGCGAGGTGCCGAGCCAGGAGCTGCACCTGACCCTGCCCACCTACGGCACGTACTGCATCAACGGCGACACGGGCCGCGCGATCGTGAACGTGGAGCACGACGAGGCCGTGGACGACACGGACACCCTGGCGCTGCCCGAGCCCGCCACAGGGGCCATCACGGTGTCGCTGGTGGACCTGAACGGCGACGCTGTCCCGGGCACGCAAGCGGCCTGGTACTACCACCCGGAAGGCACGGAGTACGACGGCGAGCACCCGCTGCTGTGCGCCGACGTGCGCTGCGAGACGTGGGTGGTCGACGAAGACGACGCGCCGCGCGCGGGCACGGTGTTCTTCACCGCGAGCTACGCGGGCCCGCTGAACCCGTTCTTGCAGCAAGGCTGGGTGGGCTACGACGGCGCACCGTTCGAGCTCGCGGCGGGCGACCAGGGCGGACTCGCGCCGCGCACGATCACGCTGACGCTGTCCACCGAAGACGAGGGCGCCACCGGCGGCTGAGCGCGGCCTTGCCCCGCCGCGTCAGCGCTGCGCGAAGGGCGCCATCAGCTCCACCAGGCGGCGCACCGTCTCGTCGATCATGAAGGCGTTGGCCTCCGGGAACTCGGGCATCACGCCGAGGCAGCCGCCGCTGGTGGCGCCCCACTCCATGCAGAAGAAGCCGCCGATGGACGTGGTGCCGCAGCGCGTGCCGTCGTCCTGGCCGTAGATGATGAAGTTGGAGCTGTACTGCCGCGAGTACTGCGCGCGGTAGGGGCCACGCGGGAACGTGACCGGCTCGGGCAAGAGGTCGCTGGCGCGCAGGGTCAGCTCGCCGGCCCACAGAATGTCGCCGGTCGCGGTGGACACCAGCGCCACGTCCAGCAGCACCTCGAGCGGCTGGATGCGCAGCGGCTCGCACATGGCGGGCCCGGGGAAGTACGCCACGGGGCGGTCGGTGTAGCCAACGGTGGACGACCGCACGAGCAGCGCGAGCGACGCGTCGATGCGCGGGCCCACCTCCATGGCCAGCTGGAGCAGCGTGGCGCCTCCCTGCTGCGCGGCCAGCGCTTCGAAGCGGGCCGACACCTCGGGCTGTGACAGGGCCGACGTGAGCGTGTCCTCCGCGATGGGCTGGAGCCCCGCGTCCAGCAGGTGGCGCTCGAAGGCGGCGGCCACCGTGGAGTACTCCGGGATGACGGCCTGCCCTTGCTCGACCGCCTGCGCCAGGTTCTCGTCGATCTTGTCGGCGTCGGCCGCGAAGCTGGGCGCCACGATGGCGAGATACGAAGGCGTGACCACGAAGACCCGCCCATTGCCCACACCGAACGGTTGGTTGGTGTGCCGCGGCGCCGCCGAGGCCGTGGGGTACCCAACGGCCAGCACGGTGGTCATGGGGGTGCAGCCCGCTTGGAGTAGCAAGAGGGCCACCAGGATGGCGAGGAGGAATGCGGGGACGCCGTGTCTCATGTCCGGATTTTTACCATCACAGCGCCCCTCGATGCGAGCGCCTCTGCTGGTGTGGATCGTGCTTGGGGTGTGGGTTGTCGGCGAAAATGCCGAGCAAGACGACGATCGGCGGCGCTCCACTCGTTCATTCCGATGGATGGACGCCCCCGCACAGAACGAAAGCGGATCCTTCCATGAGCACCCTTCCCCAGTTCCTCCGGACGCTCGCCCTCACGCTGGGCCTGGCCCTGCCCCTCTCCGTCTTGGCGGGCTGCGAACCCGACACCCCGGCCGAAGAAGTGGGCGAGGCGGTCGAGGACGTCCTCGATGGGCGCGACACCCCTGCAGAGAACGCCGCCGAAGCGATTGAAGACACGGCCGATGACGTGGGGCGCAGCGTCGAGCGGGCCACCGACACCGACATGAATTGACGCGCCACAGCATGGACCCCGTGGGGGGTGTTTCCGATCGCGTTGAACTGCGGCACCCTGGTGGGCAACGAACCGGAACCGCTGCGATGCGCATCACTCCCACCTACCCCGAGCTGATCTCTGCCGGCGCCGCCGAGCTGACGCTGGGTGATCGCGTCAGCGGGCTGGACCCGCTGGTGCGGCGCGCCCAGGAGGGCGACGCCGGCGCGTTCCGCGAGCTGTTCGCGCTGCACAAGGACCGCGTGGCCTCCATCGTGTTCCGCTTCCTGGGGCAGAGCTCCGACGTGGACGACGTGGTGCAGGAGGTGTTCCTGCACGTGCACCGCAGCCTGCCGCGCTTTCGCGGGGACTCGCGCTTCACCACGTGGCTCTACCGGCTGACGGCCAACGTCACCAAGATGCACCTGCGGCGCCGCGCATCGCGCCCCCGCGTGGTGGACGTGGAGGTGCCCGACCTGCCGCGCCACGCCGAGCCGCCCGAGGGACCCGACGACGCCCTCGCCCGGCAGCTGCGTGTGCGCGCGCTCTACCGGCTGCTGGAGCGCCTGTCCGAGAAGAAGCGCATGGTGCTGGTGCTGCACGACCTCGAGGGCCTCCCGGCGGCCGAGATCGCCGAGGTGGTGGAGGCCCCGATCATGACGGTGCGCACGCGCCTCTTCTATGCGCGGCGCGACCTGTACGCCATGTTCGAAGAGGAGCCCACGCTCGCGTCTCTGGTGCACGAGCTGAGCGCGCCGCTGCGCGGGCAGCCGGCCCGCCGGTCCGAGACCGTGTCGGCCGTGGCGGAGGACGAGTCATGAGCGCCCACCAGCCCAAGTGGAACGCGCTGCACGCGCTCGACCAGGGCCAGCTCTCGGCCGAGGGCGAGCGCCGGTTGCGGGCACACCTTGCGGGCTGTCCCGAGTGCACGCGGGCCTTCGCGGCCATGTCGCTCTACGCGGGCGCCAAGGCCGAGGTGCAACAGCAGCGCGTGGGCCTGGCACCCGATGCGTGGGAGCGGCTGTCGCGCGCCATCGAGCGTGACGCCGCGCAAGTGCCCGCAGGCGAGCCCGCCGAAGAGGAGGACCTGGCGAGCGCGTACGAGCGCATCAGCACCGAGGTGCGCCTCACGCCGGCGCCGCCCATCGCCGCCAACATGGCGGACCGCGTCTTGGAGCTCCGCGCGCGAGAGCACCAAGACCGCGCGTGGTCGTGGGCCGCCACGCTGGCGGCGGCCGCGTGCTTTGCGCTGGCCACCCAGCTCTTCGGGGCAGGCCATGTCGGGCACGGTGGGTCTCGGGCACCGGAGGTCGCCACCCACCACGCGGTGCCCCCGGAGACCGAGGCCAGCGCTCCCGTGGTGGAGGCTCCGGCCCTGGACATCCACGTGCGCGCCATGAGCGGCACCCCGCGCACGGACGAGACCCCGCTTCGCCTCGGCACACGCGTGCAAGAGGGTCAGCGCTGCGAGACCGGCGAGCACGACAGCGCGCACTTCAGCGTGGGCGAGAACTCGGGCTTCGCCCTGAGCGCCGAGGGCGTGGCCGTGGTCACCCGTGCGCGTCTCGACGGCGTGCTGCTCACACTGGAGCGCGGGGCCCTGAGCTCGAGCGTGGCCAGTGGCACGCCCTACAGCGTGCTCGCGCCGCCCTATGCGTTCGAGGTGCGCGGCACGCGCTTCTCCGTGGCCCGCCGCACCGATGGCGCCGTGTCCGCGCGCGTGGCCGAGGGCTCCGTGGCCGTCATGCGCGGCGGTGAGGTGCTGGCGCTGCTGGGCCCGGGCGACGAGTGGAGCTCCGCCGGCGCTGGCTTCGCGCCCGAGCCGCACGTGTGGAGCCCGCGGGCCGGTGTCACCCTGCACGTCCCCGCGCCCGAGCGGTCGCCCTTCGTGAGCTTCGAAGCCGACAGCGTGATCTGGGACGCCCACTCGGACGTGGTGCTCACGGTGCGCGAGGGTGCCTCACTGCGGCTCACCTTCTTCGACGCGCGTGGCCGCGCCACGTCCGTGGACACCCGGCCCGTGGCGGAAGGGTCCACCATCGAGGCCCCCGTGCCCTCCCGCTTGGTGCGCGGCCACTTGCCGGCCTCGGTGCTGTCCTCCGTGGTCCGCGCGCATCGTGGGGACCTCGACTTCTGCGTGTCCCGCGCCGTGCGCATGGCGGCGCGCGAGCTGGGCGAGGTGACGCTGCGCCTGACCATCACGCCGGAGGGCGTGGTCAGCGACGTGCAGCTGAGCGGACCGGGCGCCAGCCAGCCGCTGCGCGCGTGCCTGAGCGCCAAGGCGCGCACGTGGGCCTTCCCAAGGCCGGGCGGGAGCCTGCCGGTTCAGACGCAGATGCGCCTGGCGATCTCGCCGCACTGAGCCCGGGAAGTCCGTCGACGCCGAACGTAGACGTAAACGTAAACGTAGACGTACTCGTGCTCGTTGACGTGCTCGTGCTCGTGCTCGTACTCCTGTCCTGACCACCCCCCCCACCGGCTACCGAGACACTTTCGACAGCATCGACAGCATCCGCCACGGTTACTCGACCGGTTCCTCCGGCAATGCGAGAACCCGGCGCGCAATAGTTGGTCGCGTACCTCCGCGTGGCCGCGGGGAACCGTCTTGCACCAGTCTGTGGCAACGGCCGCGAACTCGATGGAGCACCGGTGCACGCCCAGCTTCTGAAAGGTGAGCATGGAGCGGTCTCGGCTTGGGGCGGCGGGAGTTGCTCTTGGTCGAGGTCGATGTCGGCGAGTACGAGCACGAGCACGAGCACGTCAACGAGCACGAGTACGGCTACGACCACGTCTACGTATGCCTGCGTCGACGCGAACGAAACCTCTACGACAACGACCGAGTCGACCGTTGACCACGTTGTCCTACATGTAGTCAGTTTCTTTACACCGGTCGCTCAACCCACGTAGCGTGCGGGCATGTCCATGCGTTCCGTCCTTCGCCGCACCAGCCAAGCGCTGGCCTGCGCGACCGCCCTCGGGAGCGGCGCGGCGCTCGCCCACCTGACTCACGCCGAGGCGCAGAGCGGCACGCGCGAGTGGGCGCCGCGGCAGCCCATCACGCTGACGTCCAGCTCGCGCAGCCGCGCGGACCGCCGCATGGAGAGCCCCTCCCAGGGCGCCACCGAGAGTGGCCAAGAGCTGCCGCTGGGCGTGGCGCCGCCGCCACCCGACCCCTTTGGAGAGCACCTGCGGGACGGCATGGTGATGACGGGCGCCACGCGTCACCGCCTGCTGCTCTTCACGTTCGACGACGGCCCGGAGCTGCGCACCACGCCCACGCTGCTGAACACGCTGGACGAGCTGGGCATCAAGGCCGTGTTCTTCGTGAACGCCACGCGCTTCGACAGCGACTCGCCGCGTGAGGTGGCCCAGGGCGAGCTGCTGAAAGAGATCCTGCGGCGCGGGCACTTCCTGGGGAACCACACCTACCATCACGTCCAGCTGACCGACCTCGACAACGAGGGCATCGCCGACGAGCTGCGCAAGAACGAGGACCACATCTTCCGCATCACCGGTGGGCGGCCCGTGCTGGTGCGGCCTCCGTACGGTGCGTTCTCGCCACGCGTGGCGCGCACGCTCTCGGAGCTGGGCTACACCAGCATGCTGTGGAACCTGGCCACCGGCGACACCATGGTGCGCACGGCCGACGACGTGGCCGCCACGTTCGAGCGCGTGCTGCGCCGCCAAGAGCGCGAGAAGGGCGAGTACGGCGGCATCGTGCTGATGCACGACACGCACGGCTGGAGCATCGAGGGCTTCCCGCGGATCGTGGCCGGGCTGCGTCAGCGCAACTGCGAGCTGCTGGCCAGCGGCGAGGAGCTGTACGACTTCGTGGACGACCCGAGCGTGTTCTACCGCTACCGCGGCGACGCTTCGACCGACACGCTGGTGCCCCCCGTGGAGCCCGACCCCACCTGGCTCGAGGCGCGCCAGGCCACGCTGCGCGAAGAGACCGCCCGGCGCTGCGGCGCCGTGGCTACGCGGGAGTGACGCTGCGCGGGATGCGCCGCGCGAGCACCCGAAAGATGGGCAGGCCGTCTTCCACCGCGCGCAGCTCGCGGTTGGAGCGCGCTCCGAAGGGGTTGGCGTCGATCAGCCCGTCGGTGCCCACCAGCTCGAACGCCGGGTGGGCCCGCAGCGTGTCCACGTAGATCTGCGAGCGGTCGGGGACGTCGGTCTGCACGAAGAACTGGCCGTCATCCACCATGAGCCGCCCGAGCGCGTCCAGCAGCTCGTCGCCCACCACGCGCCGCCGCGTGTGCCGGCGCTTCCACCACGGGTCGGGGAAGTGCACGGACACCTGCTGCACCACCGCGTGATCCGTGGTGCGCGTGAGGATCTCGCGCACGTCGCCGCACAGCACGCGCACGTGCGTGTAGCCCCGCTTCTGGCAGCGCTCCGCCACCTGGTAGGCCAGCTTGGCCTTGATCTCGCACGCCAGCAGCCGCGAGCCCGGCGCCAGCGTGGCGCGCTCGAACACGCTGTTCCCGCGCCCGAAGCCGATGTCCAGCTCGAGGGGCCCGTCGCCCGGCAGGAGCGCACCCAGCGCGAACTCGCCCTCGGGGGCGCGTGGCGCGATGTCGTCGTAGCGACGTGGCGGAGGAGTGCTCATCGGGGCGCCTCCTAGCAGCTACGGTGCCGCGCGCCTACTCGACCGCACGCTGCGCGCAGCGTTTGACAGCAGCATGCGCGGGCGGCCATCGTGCCCCGGCCGTGAGCGTTCGCCTTGCCCTCTACCCCGCCCTGTTCTGCTCGGGCGCTGCCGCGCTCGTGTACGAGTCCGTTTGGGCGCGCATGCTGCACCGCGTCTTCGGCGTGGGCGACCTGGCCATCGCCACCGTGCTGGCGTGCTTCTTCCTGGGGTTGGGCATCGGCTCGGCGCTGGGCGGGCGGCTGGCGCTGCGCGTGCGCTCACCGGCGCGGACCTACGCGCTGCTGGAGGTGGGCGTGGCGGTGTGGGCCTTCGGCTCGCTGTGGGCCCTGCCCGAGCTGCACCGCGTGTACGCCTTGGTGGGCGCCGGCCAGAGCTTCGGGCTGCTCACGCTCATCCGCTTCCTGCTGTGCCTGCCCGTGCTGCTGCCACCCACCATCGCCATGGGCGCCACGCTGCCCATCCTGGTGCGCGCTACCAGCGAGTGGGGCACCGAGCGCGCCACGGCCAACGCGTCGGCCAAGTTGGGCTGGGGCTCCGAGGCCACTTGGCTCTACGCCACCAACACGCTCGGTGCCGTCTTCGGGGCCGGGGCCAGCGGCTTCTACCTGCTGCCCGAGCTGGGCGCGCGGCTGTCGCTCGTCGCGGCGGCGCTGGCCAGCCTGGTGGCCGCGGCGATCGTCATGATTGCCCGCCGTGCGCATGCGCGCTGGACGCCCGGGCACGTGAACCTGGACCCGTTCGCGCTCGAGCACGCCACCAGCGAGCTGGCCCCCGACGACGGCTCGCTGGCCTTCTCGCTGCCCACGCGCGCCTTCGTGGCCGCCACGCTGGCCGGGGGCGCTGGCCTGGCCTCGCTCGCCAGCGAGGTGCTCTGGACACGCGTGCTGCGCACCATCGTGCAGGGCACCACGCAGGCGTTCGCGGCCATGCTGGTGAACTACCTGCTGGGCATCGGCGTGGGGGCGCTGCTGGCCGACCGGCTGGTGCGCGGTGGGCGCTCCCCGCTTCGCGTCTTCGGGCTCTGTCAGCTGGCGCTGGCGCTGCTCACGGGCTTCGCCATCGCGGCGGTGCCGCAGCTGCCGCGCCTGATCGTGATGCTGCACGGCGCGCCCGTCACCATCCCGCACGAGGTCAGCGTGCTGATGATCGTGTCGTCGCTGCTGCTGCTGCCGCTCGCGCTGGTGCTGGGCACCAGCATCCCGCTCGCGTGGCAGATGGTGCGCGACGACTCCGCGCACGCCGCAGGCCACGCGGGGCGCGTGCTGGCGTTCAACACGCTGGGGGGGCTGCTGGGGTCGCTCTTGGCGGGCTTCGTGCTGGTGCCGGCCATCGGCGTGGAGCGCGCGCTCTACCTGGTGATTGGGCTGCACGCCCTGCTCGCCTCGCTGGCCCTGGCGCTCTCGGGGACGCGCCCGCCGCGGCGCGTGTTCGGCGCGCTGGTGCCGGTGCTGGCCGTGCTGTGCATCGTGGCGCTGCGGCCCTCTCTCCAGCTGGCCTGGCTGCTGGACGCCTGGCACGACGGGAACGCCACCGCGGTGAGCGGGCCGGAGCGTGGCGAGCCCTGCCAGAACGGCACCTGCGACGGCGAGGCGGTGTGCATCGAGGGGCACTGCAACGACACGGTCCGCTTCATGCGCGAGGGCCGCAACACCACCGTCACGCTCCTCACGCGCGACGGCAGCAGCTATCGGCTGTTCAACGACGGGCGCCCGGAGTCGGGCTTCTCGCCGGGCAACCCGGGCTTCGGCAGCGAGCTGGCGCTGCTGGGGGCGCTGCCCTCGCTGCTGGCCGCGACCCCGGAGCGCGCCATGGCCATTGGCTTCGGCGGTGGGCACACCACCACCATGCTGCTGGCGGGGCCGTTCCAGCGCGTGGACGTGGTGGAGCTGGAAGAGGCGGTCATCGACGCCGCGCGCATCATGCACGCCAACTTCGACAAGCCCTTCCCGCTGGACGACGAGCGCGTCCACCCCACCTTCGACGACGCACGCGCGCAGCTGCTGCTGGCGCCCGCGGGCACCTACGACGCCGTGGTGTCGCAGCCCAGCCACCCCTGGCTGGCGGGCTCGAGCGCGCTCTACACCGAAGAGTTCTTCCGTGAGGTGCAGCACAGCCTGCGGCCGGGCGGCGTGCTGGTGCAGTGGGTGAACCTGTTCCGCATGGACATCCCCAGCCTGCGCAGCGTGGTGGCCACGTTGCTGGCCGTGTTCGACCACGTGCACTGCTACGTGGCGGAGGACTCGAGCTTCATCATGGTGGCGGGCGATGCGCCGCTGGCCTTCGGGCAGACCACCATCGACCGCCTGGACGCGAACCGCCCGCTGCAAGACACGCTCTCGGCGGTGGAGCTGGGCACGCTGGTGGAGCTGGTGAGCGTGGTGGAGCTGGACACCGCGGGCTCGCGCCGCTTCGCAGACGGAGCGCCCGTCATCCACGACGACCGGCCCACGCTGGAATTCGCGCTGGCGCGCCTCGAGTTCTACTCGGAGCTGGATGAGCTGGCCCTCGACCAGGCGCTGGTGGGCATCCCCTGGCTGAGCCGCAGCTCCATCGACGCGCTGCCGCGCACGTTGCTGCCGGATGCGTTCCTCTTCCGTGCGGAGCACGTGCGAAACCGGCGGCGGTCGCTGACACGCGCCGAGCAGTCGCTGCCCGACGCCACGCTGCACGCGTCCGACCTGCTGATGGTGCAGGGCACGCTGGCCGAGCTGCGCGGGGACCTGCGCTCTGCGCTGCGGGGCTATGCCGCCAGCCAGAACCGCGACGCCGTGGACCGGCTGGACTACCTGCGCCACGTGGAGGGCATGGACCGCGACCTCTTGCGGCACGCGCAGCGCCGGCAGGTGGCGCCCTACAACGCGAGCCACGCGCTAGCCGCGTGCCTTGGCGTGGGGGAGCCTGCGCTGTGCGACGGCGCGCTGCGAGCCGCCCAGCTGCTGCGGAGCACCGACGACGACGCGCTCGAGAGCGCCGCCCGCGCGTTCACCGAGGGAGGCTGCCCCGCGCTCTTGCTGGCCGTGGGCGCCGACGAAGAGGCGCTCGAGGAGCCGGACGCGGCCTTCCGCGCGCTCGAGTGTGCCGTCACCCAAGGCGCCCCGGCGCAGCGCGTGAGCGAGCTGGCCGAGGCCTGGACCGCCGGCCGCATCCGTGTGGCCGCCTACGAACGCAAGCTGGCCGAGGAAGCCAACGAGGGGCTGAACCTGGGCCTGGCCATGCGGCACTACGTGCACACGCTGCGCTACGATCCGCGCGACGGGGAGGCCGCGGCAGCCCTCGCGCGGCTGCTGGTGCAAGCGGGGGACACCGACCGGGCACGGGGCTTTCTGCAGCGCACCTTCGACGCCACCCGGAGCCTGAGCGAGCCGCACACGGCCGTGGAGCGGGCGGCCCGCGACCTGGGGATCACCCTCCGTTGACACCCCCATTTGGGGCGTCCCCATTTGCTTCCTCGACTTTCTTGACCTTGGCACACATCTCGCGATACCAAGGGGCACGTAATTTCACCTCGAAATACGGGGCGTTAGGAGAGCAACTGTGGCTCTGAAGATCTTGGCGGTCGACGACAGCGCGACGATGCGCACCATCATGAAGATGACCTTTGCGGGGGAAGACGCGGAGGTGCTCACCGTGACGAACGGTGACGATGCCGTCACGAAGGCCAAAGCCGCGGTCCCCGACCTCGTCTTCGCCGACGCATCCATGAGCGGAGTGGACGGCTACGAGGTGGCTCGCGCCATCCGCGCCGAGCCCTCGCTCGCCAAGACCGCCGTCATCGTGATGGCCAGCCAGCACCACCCGTACGACGACGCCAAGGGCAAGGCCTGTGGCGTGGACGACCACATCCTGAAGCCCTTCGACAGCAAGGTGGTCATCGAGAAGGCCAACGCCGTCGCTGCCGCCCGTCGCAACGCCGCCCCGTCCGTCGCCGCCGCTGCGCCCGCCCCGGTCGCTGCCGCTCCGGCCCCCGTGGCCGCCGCACCCGCTCCCGTGGCCGCCGCACCCGTCGCTGCCGCCGCCGCCCCCAAGCCGCCCGTGCCGCCCCAGCCACGCGCTGCTCAGCCCGCCGCCCCAGCCGCTCCCGTGGCCGCCGCTGCCCCCGCCCCGGTGGCCGCCGCGCCAGCCGCCGCAGCCGCCTCCGCCGTGCGCCCTCCCCGAAGCACCGTCGCCTTCGATGGCGGTGGACCCACCGCCGCTGTGGGCCACGCCGCTGGCCCCGCGCCGGCGCGCTCGCCCTCGTCCACCACGCTCACGGCCATGCCGGCCCCGGCTCCCAGCGCAGGGGCCCCGGCTGCCCGCGTGACCGCACCCAGCAGCGACCTGGCCAGCAAGCTGGCGGGCCTGGGGCTCAGCGCTGACCAGGTGGCCGGTGTGCTCGCCCTCTCCCGCGAGGTCATCGAGCAGGTGGTCTGGGAAGTGGTCCCCGAGCTGGCCGAGACGCTCATCAAGGAAGAGATCAAGCGCCTCACGGCGGAGTGATCCGGCCGCCTGGGTGGCCTTCGCCCAGGCAGGCTGCGTCCCGGCGGGTACTTGTTGACGACGCGCAGCGTCCGTCGCACAAGTCACGCCATGAGTGACGCCGAGATGCCCAAGCTGTACGTCCCCGCGAGCGCGGAGGACCGCTGGTATGCCTGGTGGGAGAAGCAGGGCTTCTTCCAGGCCAGCAACGCGCCCGAGGACACGCGCCCGACGTACACCATCGCCATCCCGCCGCCCAACGTGACGGGCACGCTGCACATGGGGCACGCGTGCCGCACCACGTTCGAGGACCTGCTCACGCGCTACGAGCGCATGCAGGGCAAGAACGCGCTGTGGATCCCGGGCACCGACCACGCCGGCATCGCCACGCAGGTGGTGGTGGAGCGCAAGCTCAAGGCCGAGGGCCTCACGCGGCACGACCTGGGCCGCGAGAAGTTCATCGAGCGCGTATGGGAGTGGCGCAAGGAGTCGGGCGACACCATCCTCGGCCAGCTGCGGAAGATGGGCGCCTCGTGTGACTGGTCGCGCACCAAGTTCACCATGGACCCCGACCTCTCGCACTCGGTGCGCGAGGCCTTCGTGCGGCTCTATGAAGAGGGCCTGATCTACCGCGGCACGCGCCTGGTGAACTGGGACGTGGTCTCGCAGACTGTGCTCTCGGACCTCGAGGTGGAGACCGAAGAGAACGTGAAGTACACGGAGGAGTTCGGCGTCTGCGAGCTCTTCGACTTCGCCTACAAGCTGGACGACGCGGACGCTGCCGCCACCGGGCGTGGCCGAGATCATCGTGTCCACCACGCGCCCCGAGACCATGCTGGGCGACACCGCGCTGGCGGTGCACCCGGAGGACGAGCGCTACACCGCGCTGCACGGCCGCTTCGTGACGCACCCCTTCGTGGCGCGCCGCATCCCCATCCTCTGCGACGCCGAGCTGGTGGACCCGGCGTTCGGCACCGGCGTGGTGAAGGTCACCCCCGCGCACGACCCGAACGACTTCGCCACGGGCAAGCGCCACGGGCTCGAAGAGATCAGCATCCTGAACAAGGACGGCACGCTCAACGAGAACGGCGGGCCGTTCGAGGGGCTCGACCGCTTCGCCGCGCGCAAGGCCGTGAAGGCCAAGCTCGAGGAGCTGGGCCTCGTGCGCGGCTGGAAGAAGCACGTCATGTCGCTGCCCCGCTCGCAGCGCAGCGGCAGCATCGTGGAGCCCATGATCTCCACGCAGTGGTTCGTGAAGATGGAGCCGCTGGCCGGCCCCGCCATCACGGCGGTGGAAGACGGGCGCGTGCGCATCCTCCCGGAGGACTGGACCAAGACGTACTTCCACTGGCTGCGGAACATCCAGGACTGGTGCATCTCGCGGCAGCTCTGGTGGGGCCACAGCATCCCGGCCTGGTATTGCGCCGACTGCGAACACATGAGCGTGAGCCGCGAAGACCTCACGGCGTGTGCGGCCTGCGGCAGCACCAAGATCGAGCAGGACCCGGACGTGCTGGACACCTGGTTCAGCTCGGCGCTCTGGCCCTTCTCCACGCTGGGCTGGCCCAACCAGACGCCGGACTTGGCGCGCTTCTACCCCACGCAGGACATGGAGACCGGGTACGACATCCTGTTCTTCTGGGTGGCGCGCATGATCATGATGGGGCTCCACTTCATGGGGGAGGTGCCCTTCTCGCGCGTGCTGCTGGCGGGCCTGGTCACCGACGAGCGCGGCCAGAAGATGAGCAAGGTGAAGGGCAACGTCATCGACCCGCTGGACGTCATCCACGGGACGAGCGGCGCTGCGCTCATCGAGAAGGCCGAGAAGTCGGGCGCTGCGGCAGACGGCGTGGACTATCTCCGCACAACGTATCCGGACGGCTTCGACGCCTACGGCGCCGACGCGCTGCGCATGACGCTGCTGAGCTACTCGCCGCAGTCGCGCCGCATCGCGCTGTCCATCAAGCGCATCGAGGGCTACCGCAACTTCGCCAACAAGCTGTGGAACGCGGCGCGCTACGTGCTGGGGCGCCTGCAGGGCCAAGACGGTGAAGAGGGGCAGCCGGCAAGCGCCGCGCGGCACCCCAACGCGCGGGCCCGAGGTGTGCGCCCGGCGGTCACGGCGCTTCCCAACCGCTGGATTCTGTCGCGCTTGGACGTGGCCTTGGCCGCCGCCAACGCGGGCATAGAGGCCTACCGCTTGGACGAGGGCAGCCAAGCGCTCTACCACTTCGTGTGGGACGAGCTGTGCGACTGGTACCTGGAGCTGAGCAAGCCGCTGCTGGACGGTGACGACCGCGCGCTGGCCGAGGAGACGGCCGCCGTGCTGCTGCACGTGCTCGAGACCACGCTGCGCGCGCTGCACCCCATGATGCCGTTCATCACGGAGGACATCTGGCAACGGGTCCCACGCGCCGACGCCGCCGCCGCCACCGAGAGCATCATGCTGGCGCGCTACCCCGAGGCGGGCCGTGACGGCCTGCGCGACGAGGCGTCCGAGACCGAGCTCACCGTGGTGCAGGAGTTCATCGTGGCGGCGCGCTCCATTCGCGCCGAGTACGACCTGCCCCGCCGGCAGCCCATCGCCATTCACTGGGTGTCCGAGGACAAGGCGCGCGCAGCCACCCTCGAGGCCGCCCGCTCGCTCATTGAAGCGCTGGCCGGGGCCACGCTCACGCAAGACACCGCCGCGCGCGTGGACAACCCGCACGAGCACTTCACCCTGGCGGCCGTGTTCGTGCTGCCCGGCATGCGCGGTGTGGTGCCCGGCGTGATCGACCCCGTGAAGGAGCGCGAGCGCCTGAGCCGCCAGCTGGGCAAGATCGAGAAGGACTTGGGCGTGCTCGAGAAGAAGCTCACCAACGAGAAGTTCGTGAGCGGCGCCCCGCCCGAGGTGGTGGAGCAGACCAAGCGCGACGCCGCCGAGCTGGCCGAGAAGCGCGACCAGATGAGCGCCGCCATCACGCGGCTGGGCTGATCAGGTCTCGTAGTCCACGGCGACCGAGCGCTCCACCACCTGCTTCATGTGCACCCCCACGCCCTGGTGGACGGGGTGCACCTGGTAGGCGTCGAGCGCCGCCCACGACTCGTGGTGCGTGATGAGCGCGATGTCATAGGACCGCTCGCTGTGCAGCTGGTCGGCGCCGACCTCGATGTCCAGCAGCTCCGGGATGTGTCCGCGCATGGCGAGCAGCACCTGGCGCGTGATCTCGACCGCGGCCTCGCTGCGGTCCTTGAGCTTGAAGAGCACGACGTGGGTGATCATGGGGCGGATCTTGCCGCATTGGGCGGGCCAGGTGAAGGCTCAGATGAGCCTATGCCTCGAACGCGTAGTCACGCAGCGGGAAGTGCCCGGCGCGCCACCAGGCCTCGGCGCTGGTCACGGGTCGGAACGCCACGTCGCCGTCCGCGTTGAAGTAGTAGCTGTTGGACGTCTGGCAGTCCGCGTTGAACCACACGGAGCGCTGCTGCCGCTTCAGCATGGACGCGTGGTAGTCGGCGTTCGCGCGCGGCTGGACGTCCACGTAGGTGGCGCCCCGCTTCCGGGCCTCGCGCAGCAGCCGCACGATGTGCCGCATCTGCGTCTCGATCAGGGCGAAGTACGAGGTGCCGTTCCACCCGTAGGGCCCGAGGATGCTGAACAGGTTGGGGTAGCCCGGCACGGACACGCCTTGATAGGACTGCGAGCGGTGCTCGGCCCAGAAGCGGCCCAGCTCCACCCCGCCCACGCCACGCGTGGGATACGGCGGCACGTTGTCGGGCTCGAAGACCTTGAAGCCCGTGGCGAGCACCAGCACATCGGCTTCGTGGAGCACCCCGTCGCGCGTCTGCACGCCGCGTGGCGTGATGCGCTCGATGGGATCCGTGACCAGGTCCACGTTGTCGCGTGTGAACGCGCGGAGGTAGTGGTTCGACACCGACGGGCGCTTGCAGCCGAAGTCGTAGGTGGGCGTGAGCCGCTTGCGCAGCTCGGGGTCCTTCACCTGGCGCTCGAGGTGTTGGAGCCCCGTGTTCGTGAGGTAGCGGCGCAGCGCCGGCAAGTCACGGGCGTAGTGAAAGGCCAGCACCAGCAGCGTCTCGCTCGCGGCCAGCGCCGCAAAGCGCGCCACCCGCTGCGTGGCGGGCAACCGCGCGAAGAGCGCCTGCACGTGCGGCGGGATCTCGGGGTCCGTCTTCGGGAGGATCCAGATGGCCGTGCGCTGGAACACGCTGAGGTGGGCCACCTCAGGGGCGATGGCGGGGATCACCTGCACCGCGCTCGCGCCCGTGCCGATGACCGCCACGCGCTTGCCCGTGAGCGACACGCTGTGGTCCCACGTGGCCGTGTGGATGGTGGGCCCCTCGAAGCTCTCGAGGCCAGCGATGGCCGGGCTCTTCGGCTTGCTGAACACGCCGGTGGCGGCGATGACGAAGCGCGCGGTGATGACCTCGCCACCCTCGAGCTGCAGACGCCACACGTTCCGGGCCTCGTCGAAGTCGGCCGCGACCACCTTGGCGCGCAAGCGGATCTTGCGGCGGATCCCGTAGCGATCGACGCAGTGGTCGGCGTACGCCTTGAGCTCCTTGCCGGGCGCGAAGACACGCGACCAGCTGGGGTTCTGCTCGAACGAGAACGAGTACCCGAACGACGGGGTGTCCACGGCAACGCCCGGATACGTGTTGTGGAACCATGCCCCGCCGATGTCCTCGCCCATCTCGAGCACCAGCACATCGTCGAAGCCGGCCTTCTCGAGCAGGATGGTGGCGCCGATGCCGGAGAAGCCCCCGCCGATGACGACGACTTGGTGGTCGGGCTGACTCATCGGACCATCCACTCCGCGAAGCGTGTGCTGGCTCGGCTGGTGACGCGGCTCAGGCGCGGCGAGAGGCGGTGCACCAGCCACTGGGGCGTGACGAAGAGCGGCGCGACCACGACCACCACCTCCTTGCTGCGGAGCGTGTCCACCACGGCCAGCGCGACGGCCCGGGGGGAGACCGCGAAGCGCTTGGCCAGCGCGTCGATGCGCGCCACGTCCATCACGGCGCTGCGCTGTGGGGAGTTGCGCAGGATGGGCGTGTCGATGACGCCAGGGCACACCACCGAGACGCTCACGGACTCGCCGGCCAGCTCGGCGTCGAGCGCCTCGGTCAGCGCGACCACCCCGTGCTTGGCCGCGCAGTAGGTGCCGAGCAACGGGATGGGGAAGAGCCCTGCGCCGCTCGCGGTGTTGACGATGTGGCCCGGGCGCCCCTGGGCCTTCATGCGCGGCAGGAAGTAGTGGATGCCGTATGCGGTGCCCAGCAGGTTGATGTTGATGGTGCGCTGGATGTCCTCGAGCGTGAGGTCCGCGAAGCGCCCGCCGACGCCGATGCCCGCGTTGTTGTGGAGCAGGTCCACCGCTTGGTCCTCCGTGTACACCGCGTCGGCCAGCGCTGCGATTTGGGCTGGATCGGCGACGTCCACCACATGGGTGGTGACCCTTCCGCCGGCGGCCCGCAGCGCGCTAGCCGTCTCGCCGAGCAGCGCCTCGTTGATGTCCACCAGGTGCACCTTCGCGCCGAGCTCCACGAGCAGCTCCGCGGTGGCGCGCCCAATGCCAGAAGCTGCGCCGGTGACCACGGCCACCTTGCCCGAGAGTGATGTTGGGTTCGCCATCCCCCGACACTACTAACCACCTGGCGAATAAGCAACTCAGACCCACGAGACCTTCAGCGCCATGCTGGTCTCCGAGGTCTGCCGGGGGGTGACGTACACGCGCCGCACCACGAGCTCGAGGCCGCCCTGCACCACGCCGCCGAAGCCCCAGCGGAAGTACCGCACGGCACACAACGGCACGCCGATGAAGTGCACGCTGATGTCCTTGGGCCCGTCACGCAGCACCTTCACGCCGCCGCCCCGGAAGATGCGCTCGGAGATGCTGGGCGCGCGCGCCAGCACACGCGCCGGGTCGACGGCCCCCGTGGCCTTCAACCCGCGGATGAGGGTGGCGATGTAGCTCTTCTGGACCCGGTCTCCCACCGCGCGGCCGATGGCCAAGACCTCTTCGTTGGAGGTGATGAGGGTGTCCATGGCGCGGTAGTGCGCCAACGCCAGCGGCATCTCCACCCAGGACTGTGGCACCAGCGTGCGGATGGCCTCGTGATGCATCGGCTCCAGCACGGCGAAGTAGTCGTCGTTCAGCGAGCGCTCGCGCATGGCCTGCAGGGAGGACCCAATCAACGTGCCTCGGATGGCGGGCGACACGGTGGCGTCCACCTCGAGGTTCGCGATGACGTTGTGGCCGAGGGTCGTGGACAAGGGGACCTCCACGATGGCACAGGGCAGCGCGCGACACCATGGCGCCCGCCCCGCGTTCGGGCGCTAGTCATTGGGCGCGAGGTCGAGCACGGCTCGAGCGGCCTTGGCGGGGACACCGTTGCCAGCGGCGCGGCGGGTCAGCTCAGCGACCAGCGCCGCGCGGTGCTCGCCCTGCTCGCGGAGCAGTGTCACCAGCGCGTGCCGTGCGGCCGCCGCCAGATCCACCCGCTTGAAACCGCGACCCGAAGGCTTTTCGGCCAGCGACTCGAGCAGCACCGGGATCAGCGGTGTCGTGTCGGCGCCGTGCGAGCCGAGCCGGCTCAGCGCTGTGAACACCACCTGTCGATCCGCGCCGGACACCTCGGCGGCGTGGGCCGCCAGTACGGCGATGGGCCCCAGCTCGACCTTGGCGCGGTGATCGAGCTGCAGCAGTGCGAGCCGATGGGGTCCTGTCAGGAGCGTGCGGACGAGCTCGGCGTCCGCGGTGCGGTACGCGTGCACCGCGAGCGCCCAGCCCGTTTGCCGCATGGTCATGTGGTCGCTCGACTGGACGGTGAGCAGCCGCGCCACGTGCTGGCTGAGGTCGGCGCCGCGATGCGCGTGCAGGTAGACCTGACGCGCGCACTCGGCACGGCGCGCGACGTCGTGCTCCAGCTGCAGTTCATCGACGAGGAACCCGAGGTCAGCCAGCTCGGTCGTGGCTCCATTCATGGTCGCCCATGGGTATCACGAATCCGTTGTCGGCCGGCAGGCCGTCAGGACTCATGCGCGCTTCGCGTTACCGACCAGGAGCAGCATGACGGCCGCGACGACGATGGCCGCGCCGACCAGCGTGCGCGCATCGACGGGCTCGCGCGCGAGGGTGTGTCCGAGCACGAGCGCGATCAGCGGGTTCACGTAGGCGTAGCTCGTGGCCACGGAGGGCTGCGTGTGTTTGAGCAGGAAGGCGTACGCGCCGAAGCCGACGATGCTCCCGATGAACACGAGGTAGAGCAGCGCGAGCAGCGACTCGAAGCTCGCGGTGGCGAGGTCGGCTTGCCCGAGCTCCCCGCGCAAGAGACCGGACGCGATCAGGATGCTGCCGCCGGCGAGCATCTGCGCGGCCGTCGACATCGCCGAGGAAGATGGCAGCGGGAGCCGCCGCGCGAGCACGGAGCCGAAGGACCACGACAGGATGGCGCCGAGGATCATCGTGATCTCGCCGATGCTCGCGAGCGAGCGGCGGTCGGGTGTGCCGACCAGCACGAAGACGCCGGTCAGCCCGAGCGCCATCGCGACGAGCGCGCGCGGGGTGGGACGCTCTCGCGAGATGATGAACGTGAACGCCGACACGAAGAGCGGCGTGAGCGCGATGATGAGCGCGATCAGTGAAGACGCCACGGAGCGTGCGACCAGGCTGACGAGCCCGTTCCCGACGCTGAGCAGGAGCACGCCGATGATCGCCGTGGTGCGCCACTCGCGGGCGTGGGTGGGCGCTCTCCGCGCACGCGCATCACAGCGTAGAGCAGCGCGCCTGCGGTGAAGAACGGACACCCCCCCGTCAGCAACGGGGGGCAGCGTGCGCACGGCGATGGCGATGGCCACGTAGGTGGCGCCCCACGCGAGGTAGACGCCGAGGAGCGCAGCGAGGATCGCGCGACGCGACGGGGCGCCGGGGTCGAGGGGGGTCGTCACGCGCGGCACCTTAGCCGTTCCCGGTCCGGTGGGCAGCACGCCGAATCGAGGTATCCTGCGGCGACCGATGCCGGACCACACCACCTCCACCCGGGTCGCCGAGGCCATTCGCCTCATCCACGTGGCCACGTCCAAGGCCACGGGAGACGAGTTCTTTCGCGCGCTGGTCCGGGCCATGGCCGACGTCCTCGGCACGCGCTTCGCGTTCGCGGGCGAGGTGACCCCCGGTACCCGGGAGGTGGTCTCGGTCGCCATGTGGAACGGCGAAGGGTTCATCGACGACTTTCGCTACGATCTCGAGCACACCCCCTGCGCGGCCGTGGTCGGGGGGGACTACTGTCAGTACCCCACCAACGTTCAGCGAGCGTTCCCACGCGACACCCTGCTGGTGGACATGGGCATCGAGGCGTACTTCGGCGTGCCCATCCGCGGGCGGGACGGTACACCCCTCGGACTCCTGGTGGCGCTGCACGACCAGCCGCGCGCGCCGGTGGACGACCTGGATGAGATCCTGGCGCACTTCGCCGCGCGAGCCGGCGCGGAGCTGGAGCGGCGTGCCGTCGAGGTGGCGCTGCGAGAGAGCGAGGCGCGCTACCGGGAGATCGTGAGCACCTGCGCCGAGGGGATCTGGAAGATCGACGCCGAGGGGATCACCACCTTCGTGAACCCGCAGATGGCCACCATGCTGGGCTATGACCCGGCGGACATGCTCGGGCGCCCGGTCTTCGACTTCATGGACGAGAGCGGCCGCGAGCAGGCGCTGGTGAGAATGGAGCGACGTCGGGCGGGGCTCAAGGAGCTGCACCGCTTCGACCTCCTGCGACGCGACGGAGCGGTGGTCCACACGCTGATGAACACCAACCCGGTGCTGGACGCGGCCGGCGGCTATCAGGGCGCGCTGGCGATGGTGACGGATGTCACGCACCAGGTGGGGCTCGAGAACCGCGCGCGCGAGGCGCAGAAACTGGAGAGCCTGGGGCTGATGGCGGGCGGCATCGCGCACGACTTCAACAACCTGCTCGTGGGCATCCTGGGGCGCGCCGACCTCGCGCTGGCGCGCATCCCGCCCACCGAGCCGGCGCACCGCATCGTGGAGGGCATCCGCGACGCAGCGAGCCGGGCGGCCGACCTGACCAACCAGCTCTTGGTCTACGCAGGGCGCTCGCCCGTGAAGATGCAACCGGTGGATCTGAACCGATGCGTGCTGGAAATCGCAGGGCTCTGCGCGTCATCTGCCCCGAGCGGCGCGCGCGTGGAGGTCGCGGGCGTTTCCCAGGCGAAGCTCATGGTCCTGGCCGACCCGGGAGCGCTCACGCAGATCGTGCTGAACCTCATCACCAACGGTGTGCAGGCGCTGGGGCCCTGCGGGGGGCGTCGTGAGGGTCTCCGCCGAGCCTTCGGAGGTCAGCATGGGGGCCGTCGAGGCCGCCAGCGGCGAGGCACTCGCGGCGGGCCGATATGCCGTCTTGCGCGTGGAGGACAACGGCTCCGGAATTGACGAAGCCACGCGCGCCCGTGTGTTCGACCCCTTCTTCACCACCAAGTCGACGGGGCGGGGCCTCGGGCTCGCGGTGGTGGACGGAATCGTGCGCAGCCACGGCGGGGCCATCGTCATCACCAGCCAGCGGGACCACGGGAGCACCTTCGAGGTGTACCTTCCGCTGAGCGCGGCGAGCGACGAGGTGGCAGTCGAGGTCCCGACCGCCGCGCGGAGCACCACCGCGGCACGCGCCCTGCTCGCCGACGACGAGGCCGTCGTGCGCGAAGTGGTCGAGCTCGCGCTCTGCGACGCGGGGTACGAGGTGGACACCTGCGTCGACGGCGCCGCCGCGCTGGCTCTCTTCGAGGCAGCTCCCCAGCGCTATTCCATCGTGCTGCTGGACGTGACCATGCCCGTGCTCGGAGGCCTCGAGGCTGCGCGCCGCATGTTGATGACGAGACCCGAGATGCCCATCGTCATCATGTCGGGCTTCACCGACGAGCGCGTCCCCGACGAGCTGCGCCACCTGCGCTTCATGCAGAAGCCCTTCGGCATCGCCGCCCTCCTCGATGCGCTCGAACCGGCCGGCCGCGCGCGCCGCTAGACGTGCTCGCGCTCGCTCGCCAGCGAGGTGCCCTCAGTCACAGCCGTCGAAGCGGATGAGCATGTAGCGCCGACCGACCTCCACACAGGCGGCCGGCACCACTCGGCCGGTCGGATGCACGGTGGCGGCCTCGATCAGGGCCGCTCGGTGCAGCGGCGAGTGCTGCAAGAGCAGGATGCCCCCGCGGACGGGCGCGTCCGCGGGCAGGCCGACGTTGGCGGAGAGCGCGCCCGCGGACCCGAGCCGCTCGAGGAACGCGCGGCTCTCCGAAGGGCTCATGTCGCCGAAGTGATTGAGCTCACCCAGACCGAGCCAGGTGCGTGCGTCCTCCGAGACGTAGTCCGCCGTGGACGCGAGCAGCTGGGCGTCGGTGAGCCCGTTCTCCGGGTTCTCCGTGGCCACCGCGGGGACGTCGTCGGGCGTGCTTCCGGCAAACATCGAGCGACCCAGCGCGAGCAGGACTCCCACCAACACCAGCCCCCCGAGGGCGGCCACCCACTTGTTCCGACCCGCCGCGGGCTCGGGCCCGGGCCGCGGAGGCGAGGCGGCCGGCGGCGCTGCGACCGGCGGCGAGCCGGCCGCCCGCTCCGTGGCCCGCGTGGGCGGAGACGCTCTCTGGGGCGCCTTCACCTTGGGCAGGCTGGCGAGGGCAGTCTGTAGCGCCTCGATGTCGTCTTCGGTGGGGTGCGAATGCGGCGTAGCCGCGATGGGCGCAGCTGGCGGAGCGCTCGAGGGCATCCCGGGCGGACGCAGCGACGCGGGCGCCGGAGCGCGCATGGGCGCTGGGATCAGCGATCCGAGCTCGAGCTCGTCATCGAAGGCATCGTGACCCGGCGCCTCGAGTTTGACGGCGACCGGCGGCGCCACGCCGAGTGGCCCTGGGACCGCACGGCGTGCGGGGCCGCTGGGCGCGGGGGGCTTCAAGGGCACATAGGCCGACGAGCCCTCGCCGTACGCAGGCTCGTCGGCCAGCAGCGCGGCGGACACATCCGGCGCGGCGGCGCTGACCTTCTTCACCCGAACCCGCGGGCCTCGCGCGGCGCTGGCGCTGGTCGCGGCGGCCTCGGGGACGGCCTCGAGTCGCGCAGGCAAGATCCCCTCGGGGCAGAGCTCCACGTCGGCCCCTGCCCTCCCCAGCGCCTCGGCCGCCTCGGCCGCCTCGGCGGCCGTGACGCCGCGTCGCACCAGGCGGGGCACCGAAGCCACCAGCGCCACGGCGCGCGCGAGGTCCATCTCGAACGCCCAAGCGATGCCCTCGGCGGCGTCCTCGGGGGCCAGGTCGAAGCCCATGATCCACACGTCGACGGTATCGGAGTAAGGAACGGCCATGAGAGGGATGAGACCGCTCCCGCGGCCCGTCTGCAAGCGCGCAGTTCCGGAGGCCCGTGTTCAGCCGCCCACCATCGCGATGAGCGCCAGCGGCGCGAGCAGCTCCCCCTGAAACGACAACGTGAACGCGTGGTCGCGCGGGCCCGAGAGGCCAATGCGGGCGTCGAGACGAATACCGACGGGCCACTCGAGGCCGCCAACGGCACGGTGCCCGAAGTACAGCCCGGCGGTGACGCCGTGGCCCCCGCCACCGAAGCGCCCATGCACGCCGAACGAGGGCACGATGGCGCGGTCCGCGCGAGTGGGAAACACCACGTGACCCCCTGCGCCCAACAGAAAGTCCTGTGCCCCGAGGATGCCCGTGGAGCCGATCTCGCCGTAGAGTCCGAAGCCCACGTCCCGCTGCTCCGCCCTCCCGAAGGTGACCTCGGGCCGGAACGTGAGCGCGGGTCCGCTCGGGTGCGACTCGCGTCCCGCGCCCGAGTCGCGCACGAAGAAGCCGCCACCCATCGTGAGGTTGAAGGCGAAGCCCACACGCGCAGGAGCTCTCGGCACGCGCTCGATGAAGCCGTACCCGTCGCTCGGGTTCGCGTCGAAGAAGGCACGCCCCGCGCTGTCCTCCGCGACGAACCGAGGGTCGAGCGCCGCGACCAGCGCGCGCGCCAGCGAGGCCTGGTCGTTCGCGGGCGCGCCATTGCACGGGCACGTGGCCGCCGCGGTGGGGTCCACCGTGCACAGCGGCGGAACGTCCACCTCGAGCACACGTCCGGCGCCGAGCGCACCCGTCGCGACATCCTCGGCCTGATCACACGCCCCTCCCTCGGGGTCCACCACGATCGGCATGCGCGAACCCAAATCGCTGAACTGGCGACAGGCCTCGATGGTCTCCCCCACGGTCTCGCGAGGCGCGACGAGCACCACGCGCGCCGCAGGGTGCATGTGACACCCGCCCGTGCCGAGCATGGACTGCCCCAGCCACGCCATGTCGGCCATGAAGACGACCGCAGCCACGGGCACGTTGGCGGTGCAGCAAGGGCCGAAGTCGCGGGCCTGGACGTCCGCGAGGACCTCGAGCACGCGCGCGGAAACGGCCTCCGGCAGGGTTTGCCGCAGATCGGGCGTGACCACGGCATACGTGCTGGCGAGCGCCCGCGCGAAGGGCTCGAGGCGCGCTGGGTCTCCCGCCGTGACCAGCAACACGATGGGGCGCCGCGGGTGACGCATGGCGGGGTCGCAGACCGGACCGGGGGTGTCGCAGGTGACGTCACCCCGGAGTGGCGTGTGTGTTGGCAAGGGGATGCTGGACGCGTGCTGCACGGACGAGGGCCACTCGCTCGACGAGCTGGCAGGGGGCACGTCCTGGGCACTCACCAGCCCGGATCCAGAGAGCACGTTCACGCAGGCCAGCCCGAGCACCGTGGACAAACGCATGCTGGGAGCTTCTCACGACTCGCCCCTGTACACCCGCCATGCTCGAGCGCTCCCGCAGGCTAGGGCCTCGCCCAAGCGGTCTCCATGCGCCTTGTCAGCGGCACCGGGAGCGGGCTTCATGGGGGCATGACGACGCACGGCTCGCCCGCCCGGCCCCTCGGTGCCCTACTCCTCGCGCTCGCCCTCTCGGGCTGTGGCGCTGCATCGCCCCCGCCGCCCACGACGCAGGTCGAAGCCACGCCGCCCGCCTGCACGAGCTATCAGGAGCTGCGCGGCGACCGCTGCATGTACGTGGTGGAGGCGGAGGAGCGCTGCCACGAGGCCGACGGCGCCGCGTGTACCGGGGCTGGGGACGCCTACATGACCGGTGTGAACGTGGCCGTGGACGTCGATCACGCGGCCGAACTCTATGCGCGCGCATGCGAGCTCCGGGGACGCCGAGGGCTGCAACAGGCTCGGGTCCCTCCATGAAGATGGTGACGGCGTAGCGCTGGACCTGGCCGAGGCGGCGCGGCTCTACGCCGCCGGGTGTGAGCTGGGGAGCGCGGAGGCGTGCACGGTCTATGGCGCCATGCTGGCCAACGGGGACGCCGTAGCCCAGGACCCCGCGCGCGCCGTGACGTTCTACGAGCGGGCCTGCCGCGATGGCGAGCCCTACGGATGCGGCAACTTGGGAGCCGCCTACCTCCACGGGGAGGGCGTGGCGGCGAACGTGCAGCACGCGATGGCGCTCCTCGAACGCGCCTGCGAGTCGAGCGTGGGCTTTGCCTGCGCGGAGCTCGGCTGGGCGCTCACGGACCACCCGGACGTCCCGCGGGACGAGAGCCGCGCGATGACGCTGTTCGAGCGGGCGTGTGCTCTCCACGACGCATGGGGTTGCCACCTCGCCGGCCGATCATTCGCAGAAGGGGCCATCGTCCCGCTCGACGTCGAGCGCGCGCAGACACTGCTCACCGAGTCCTGCGAGCTCGGGGAGGAGTCTTCCTGTGAGATCTTGGACGAGCTCGCGGCGCCGGCGCCGACCCCGCAGGACACGGCCGCCAGCTGCGCTTCCCCCGCGCGCCTCACGCTGGGCCGGGAGGTCACGGGCACCACGGCAGACGCCGTGAACGGCCTGGTTGCCACCTGTGGTCTCCGCGCCACCTCGCCCGACCGAGTGTACACACTGGTCATCACACGGCCCACGCGCCTCAAGGTGGACCTGTTCTCCGACTTCGACGGCGTGGTGCACATCCGCAGCGCGTGCTCGGTGGCGCCCGAGGGCCAGGTGGCCTGCAACGACGACGCCGCGGACGAGCGACCCAACGCGGACGAGCGCCACTCGGCCCTCGAGGTCGAGCTCCAGCGCGGCACGTACTTCGTGGTGGTGGACGGCTACGCCGCACGAGAGTCGGGCGCGTTCCGCCTGTTGGTCGACCGCGCGCCCTGAGCGCCCGGACTGACTGATTCATGCGACGCTCGTCGCATGCGCCATCCGACCTGGGGCTTCGAGCTACCCGAGATCCTCGCCCGGTTGATCGACTGGATGGGGGGAGACGAACGTCGTGCCGAGCTGCTGGAGCGCGCCGCGGGTGACATCGACCCCGCGCTCTCCAACCGCTTCGGGCAGACGGTGGGCAAGGAGCTGGCGTATCCGGGTCACCCCTTCGAATTCATCCCCATCTTTTGGAACGGGGGCGACGCACTCCAGTACGGGCTGGTGGTCCATTCAGACGGCCTCGCTCACCGCATGGCCTCGTACGCGCCGGGGGATGATCGGGGGCCGCGCTGGCTCGGGGACGACGCCTCACAGGGCCTCGGCCACCTGCTCGCCGTGAATCGGCACTGGGCTGGTCGCACGGCGGCGTGGAGCGCACCCGGTGTGCAGGACCTCATCGACGAGCATCGGAGGGACGTGGCGGCCGCGGTCGACGAGCTGGCCGCCGCGCTCTCGCTCGAGGTCCCCGACGAACTCCCGGGCCTGACCGAAGGCGCGCGGTCCGACCGCGATGTCACTCCCGATGCGCCTGCCGGCTGGACGTTCGAGGAGTGCAACGACGACGTCGGGGTGCTGGCGCCGTCCACAGCGTTCGATCCCGACCTGGTGTCCATGGATCGGCCCTTCGACCGCGACGCCGAGCTCCTGACGGTCGACGGCCTCCTCGCGCGTGGCTTCCCGGCGTCTGCCTTGGCCGTGGCGCGCAACGTGTATCAGTTCACGGCGTTCGACGGGGATCGCGGGGCGGCAGCCGCCCGAGCCATGCAGCGCTCCTACTCGGCGCTCGGCAGGGAGTGGCTCGTGGGGCGCGTGGACGCGTACCTCGACCGCGATGACTGAGATGCCGACCGCGCCGGCAGGAGGCACGCGCGCATAGCGAAGGCCAGCACCGTCCAGTACAGACCAGGCGCCCCGAGGCACGCATGACCCACGAGACGCCCGAGACCCCGACCGCCGAGCACCGCGAGACGTGCTTCCGCTGCTTCAAGCCACGCTCCACGTGCGTGTGCGGGCTGATCACGGCCGTTCCCAACCGGGTGGGGGTGTCCGTGCTGCAGCACCCGCGTGAGCGCGCCCACCCGCTCGGCACGGCCCGCTTCGTGGAGCTGGGCCTCTCGAACTCCGAGGTCATCGTGGCCTTCACGGGGGACCGCGACCTGCACGTGCCCATGCAGCTGCCGGAGGGCACGGGGCTGCTGTACCCGAGCCCGGACGCCACCGACCTCGAGCAGGCCACGCCGGCCGAGCGGCCGCGGCACCTGTTGGTGCTGGACGGGACCTGGAGCCAGGCGCGCGCGCTCTACCGGCAGAACCCGTGGCTGGCTGGCATGCCGCACTTTCAGCTGTCGCCCGAGGCGCCCAGCCGCTACCGCATTCGGCGCGAGCCGCGCCCCGAGTTCGTGTCCACGCTGGAGTCCGTGCTGCTGGCGCTGCGCATCCTGGAGCCCGAGACGGAGGGCTTCGAGGGGCTGCTGAGCGCGTTCGACTCGCTGGTGGACACCCAGATCGAGCACCACGCCAGGGCGAAGGGCGCGGGGGAGCCCAAGCGGCAGAAGCGCGTGCGGCGCGAGCGCCTGTATCGCGGCGTGCCGCGCTGGCTGGCGGAGGACGCCGAGCGGCTGGTGGGGCTGTATGCCGAGGCGGTGCCGCCCGCCACCGCGGGGCCTTCGAAGCCCGGCCCACTGCTGCAGCTGGTGGCCATGCGCTTCGCCACGGGTGAGCGCTTCGAGGCCATGATCCGCCCCGCCGCCGGCCTGCCGGGAGACGCCGAGCTGGCCACCATCGGGCTCACGCGCGCGGACTTCGATGACGCGCTGCCCGGAGAGCAGCTGGCCCATGCCCTCGACGGTTTCCTACGGCCGGGCGACGTGGGCCTCGCGTGGAACCGCAGCACCCCCAGCCTCATGCACGACGCCACGGGCATCGCCCACCGCATGCGGTTGCTCAAGCCGGTGCTGCGCGAGCTGGGCCCGCTGGACGAGCACGGGTCGCTCCAGTCGCTGGACGTGCTGGCCAGCCTGGCGCGCACCGAGCTGGGCGAGGCGGACCAGGCGCTGGACACAGAGGGCCTGCGCGGACGCGCGGCTGGGCGCCTCGCGAACCTGCTGCAGGTGGCCCGCGCCACGCGCCTGCGTGGGCTGAAGGCCCCGACGCTCGAGTAGCACGGCGCCCCGCTGGCCCCGCCGGGTGGGTGGCCAGCGCGACGGTTCGAGCGGCCCTCAGCCCGCCAGCACGTGCTGGTCCACGTTCGCCTTCTCGGCCGCGAACGCCTGGAACCACGGCTGCTTCGCCACGTTGGGCCGCTGCTTGCAGCGCTCGTACCACCGATGCAGGCGAGGGAAGTCGCGCTCCGGCAACCCCAGCCCATCGATGGCCATGCCGAAGAAGGGCAACACGATGATGTCGGCGATGGAGTACTCGTCCCCCGCGAAGAAGGGCTGGTCGTCCAGATAGCCCTCCCACGTGCGGCACTCGGCCATGAGCTTCTCGAGGCGTTCGCCCAGCTCGGCGCGCCGCATGCCGCGGAACTTCACGGACCCGAAGATGTTGGTGGGGTCCAGCTTCTGGTTGAACTCGGCGATCAACCGAATGCACTTGGCCATGGCCACCGGGTCGCGCGGGATGAGCGGCGGCTCGGGGTAGCGGTGCTCGAGGTACTGCACGATGGCCACGCTCTCGAACACGGTGATGCCGTCGTCCACGATGCACGGCACCTGGCCGCGCGGGTTGATGGCCAGGTAAGGCGGCTGGCGGTGCTCGCCCTTGAAGAGGTCTACCGTGACGTACTCGTACGGGAGGCCTTTCTCCTCGAGGTAGAGCTGGGCGCGCATCGAGTTGTTGGAGAAGGGGTGAGCGTAGAGCTTGATGGCCACGGTGCCTCGTGTCGCCGGACGCGCCGGCTCGTTACGCACCTCGAGCCGCCCATGGCGCTCCCGTGTCGGGCGTTTGCTGCACAAGCGGGAGGGGCATCGTGGTACCCATGCACGTATCTGAGGGACCCGGCAGGCCCTGGCGCCCATGTCGCCGAGCCGGAGCACCGGGTCCGAACCCTCACAAGGATGCAAATCATGCGTATCAGCAAGACACTCCTCGTCCTCGCGCTAGCCGCACCGCTAGCGTTGGGCTGCGGCGGCGAAGACCCGCCTGCGACTCCCGGTGCGCCAGGCGCTCCGGCCGTCCCGGGCGCTCCCGCTGTCCCCGGCGCTCCGGCAGCCCCCGCGGCTCCGGCCGTCGTGGCGCAGGTCTGCCTCGGCGGCGAGCACACGTGCGTCATGCGGGCCACCGGCGAGGTGTTCTGCGCCGGCAAGAACCTGGATGGCGAGCTGGGTGACGGCACCGCGCAGACGCGCTGGAGCTGGGTACCCGTGCAGGGCGTCACGGGCGCGCGCAGCATCGCGTGCGGCGACGACCACACCTGCGCCATCACGGCGACGGGCGTGTCCTGCTGGGGCGCGAACGCCACGGGCGCCCTGGGCGCCGGCCACCAGAACGTCACCCACACCGCCGTGCAGGTGCAGGGTCTGACCGACGCGGTCCAGCTCGCGCTGGGCTACCACTTCAGCTGCGCTCGCCGCACCAGCGGCGCCGTGAGCTGCTGGGGCGACGGTGAGAACGGGCGCCTCGGCAACGGCACCAACACCCTGAGCGCCACGCCCGTGGCGGTCAGCGGCCTGGCCGACGCCGCCGAGATCAGCGCGGGCCGCGCCCACGCTTGCGCGCGCAAGGCCGACGGCACCGTGGTGTGCTGGGGCAACGGCCAAAGCGGCCAGCTTGGCCAGGGCGGTGAGCGCGGCAGCGACAGCAACGTGCCGGTCCCCGTGGCGGGCGTCGTGGGAGCCACCACGGTGGACGCCGGCGGCAACCACAGCTGCGCCATCACCCCCGCGGCCACGCTGTGCTGGGGTCAGAACGACTACGGTCAGAGCGGCGCTGGCGAGAGCCGAATCAACTCGGCGACGGCCGTGGCCGGGCTCACCGGTGCCACGCAGCTCGCCATCTCCGGCAGCCGCAGCTGCGTGCTGGTGGCCGGCGGCGCGGTGCAGTGCTGGGGCTACAACAACTACACCGCCCAGCTGCTGGGCGTGGGCGTCGAGGTGGAGAAGGTGCTCACCCCGACCCCCGTCACCGGCCTCACGGGCGTGGTCCGCTTCGACACCTACTCGTCGGGCACCAGCGCGGCCGCCTGTGCCCTGAACGCGGCCAACCAGCTGTGGTGCTGGGGCAACGCCGGCAACGGACGCTTCGGCAACAATGAGCCCAACTCGCTCCACACGGCTGCCGTGGTGGTGCCCGACGTCAACGCACTGACCGCGGCCCCCAGCGTTCCGGCCACCTTCCCCCCCGTGGCCGAGGGTCTCCCCGCGCGCACCAGCTTCGAGGTGGGCAGCCACACGGTGTGCGGCGTGCGTGAGGGCCGCGTCTATTGCTTCGGCGTGGGCAGCGAGGGCCGCCTGGGCCTCGGCTCCACGCGCGCCAACCCCGCCGGCAGCGCGCAGCCGGTCCCCGGCATCGAAGACGCGGTGGACGTTTCCACCGGCCTCACGCGCACGTGCGCGCTGCGGCGCGGCGGCACGGTGGCGTGCTGGGGTGGCCTCACGGGCCGCATCGACTCCAGCTTGCCCCTGCCCATCGAGGGCCTGACGGACGTGCGCGCCATCAACGTGGGCGGCAGCGCGTACTCCATGACGCTGTGCGCCGTCCACAACGACGGCGGCGTGAGCTGCACGGGCTCGCAGCTCTACGGCCAGGGTGAGGCCACGCTCACGCCCGTGCGCATCGAGGGCATCACCGGAGCCACCGACGTCCTGGTCGGCACCGACGCGGCGTGCGCGCTCACCGGCGAGGGCAAGGTCATGTGCTGGGGCTCCGGCAGCTACGGTCAGCTGGGCAACGGCGCCATGAACGGCTCCGCCACACCGGTGGAAGTGGCCGGCATCCGCGACGCCGTGGCCATCGGCGGCGGTAGCTACAACTTCTGCGCCCTGCGTCGGAACGGCTCGCTGTCGTGCTGGGGCGGCAACGACGACGGACAGCTCGGCGTGGGCACGAGCGGCCGCGAGACCAACACCGGCACCCCCGCCGCGGTGCGCGGCCTGCGCGGCGTGGCGAGCGCCGGCAAGGCTGGCGACACCATGTGCGTGGCGCTGCGCAACGGCGACGGCATGTGCTGGGGTGCCAACGACTTTGGCCAGACGGGCCACAACGAGGCGGAGACCGACGACGTGACGGCCCCGTGGGACTACCTGCGCACCGACCCGGCGGTGGCTGCGATGGGTAACCTGGTGGAGATGGGCTGTGGCTGGAACTTCTGCTGCGGTCTGCACGCACAGGGCGGCATCAGCTGCGCGGGCTCCACGCCGCTCGGCGGTGACAGCGGCTTCATGGGCCTCTCGAACGTGCGCAGCAGCACGCCGGTGGCCGCGCCCAGCATCACCTTCCCGGTGATCGCGCCCGCGGCGGAGTAGCGCTCGAGGCATGTGCGCCTCGGCGATTTTCGAGATCGCCGAGGCGCAGCGTCGCGCTACTCTCCGCGCATGTCGGAGTCTCCGGTCACCCTCCCCAAGAGCTTCCAGGGCGGCAGCGCCGGGGGCTGCGCCATCTTCGGATCCGTGTTGTTCCTGGGTCCGTTCGCGGTGGGGCTGTACATGTGGCTCTCGAAGGACCTGGGCGTGGACGCGCTCACGTCGGCAGGGGCTGCAGGGGGAGCGTTCCTCGTCGTCTCCACGGCGCTCTACGTGTTCTTCAACTCGCTCACCACCATCACGGTGGACCGCCATGGCCTGAGCGTGTCGCACCAGTCCGGGCTGGGCCCAATCAAGGGGCCGGTCCGCAAGGACTACGACGTCTCGTGGGCTTCGCTCGAGCACGTGTACGACGTGGAGAAGCGGCGCCTCACCAAGCACGGCAACGTGAACGCTTCCTATGAGTTCAGGGCCGGGGACCACACCATCCACTCGGCCATCCTGGGGACCATGGCGCGTGACGGGCAGTACCTCGAGTTCCTCGCGGCGGTGCGCGCTGCGGTGGGTGACAAGCTGGTGCAGAAGGACGACCTCGGCGAGCTCGAGGCGCCTCTGCAGCGCCTGATCGACAAGCGCATTGCCCAGGGCGACGACGGCGACGAACCGCAGCCGCCGCAGCGACCTCGGGCCGGCTGACACGCCGCTCAGAGATGCACGCGGGCGCCCACGTTGATGCCGGGCCAGCCCAGGATGCGTCCGCGCCCCTCGGTGGCGTCGCGGTAGGTGGTGACCAGGGCAGCGGGCATCTGCGTGCGCTCGCCCGCATCCTCGGTGAAGAGCCACTGGTAGGTGGGCGCGATGAAGACCCCCAGCTGGTCGATGATGCGCACCTCGATGGGCAGGCGCAGCTGGAACATGGTGGACTGCCGGTTCTGGTCGCCGCGCCAGATGAAGTAGGAGACGGCGTCGAGGTCCATGCTGGTGCGCCCACGCGTGAAGAGGCGCGCGCCCAGGCCTGCCGCCAGCACCAAGCGGGGGCCTGCCGAGCCGACGCGCACACCCGCGCCGTAGAGGTTGTGGACCACGCGGCCCCCGTGGGAGACGCCCGCGACGATCATGCCGGACTCGCTGCTGGTGACGTGCACCTCGGTGCGGCCGCGCGTGACGATGCTGAGCAGCCCGATGGGGGCCACGGCGCGACGTGAGATGTTGAGCAGCCCCAGCTGCACGCCGCGCACGTCCTGCGCCACGTTCACGACGCCGATCTGGACGCCATCCACGCGGCCCAGCGCCACGTTGACCGGCGCGATCTGCAGCCCCTGCACCGGGCCCAGCACCACGTTCACGGCCCCTGCGATCTGCAGGCCGCACGCGAAGCTGCGCTGGATGTTGAGCGCGCCGCCGATCTCGAGCCCGTGGAGACCACGGGAGAGGCCCCCGGCCAGGTTGAGCGAGAAGCCGCGCACCGCCTCGCGCGTCACGCGGTAGGACGACGTGCCCACCATGGGCAGGAGATCCACGCCCACGCGCCCGTGGTTCGCGCGTTCGGTGCACGCCGTCGTGAGCCGTGGTGCGGCGGGTGGTCTCGGACGCGAGGCCTCGCCCACGGGTTCGCTCGCGGCGCTGGCAGGTGCCGGTGGCTCCTGCGTGGGGGAAGCCTCGCTCGCGGGTGGGCGTGCGGCGGGATGCTCCGGGACGACGCTCGACTCGGGCGTGACCCGGGCTGCCTCCGGCGCCTCCTCACCTTCCGATGCGTCCGCGGCCCCACGTGATTCCCCATCCTCGCGCGGCGCCAGGAGGGAGAGCAGGTCGCCCGTCTCGTCGTGCACCAGGTTGATGATCACCAGCGCCACGGCCTCGGCGGCCTCCGACGGATCCGTGGGTGGCGTGAGGGTGCGCGTGAGCTCTGCGCCCGTGGCGCGGCGATAGCGAACGCGCACCTCGGCGCCTGTTGCGTCCACGAGCACGGATGGTGCGGCGGGCGCAGGCTCCTCGGCGACGATGACCAGGCCCAGTGACGGCATGGTGGCCAGCGCCTCCGCCACCACGGCACGATCCAAGGCCACGTCGCTGGCGATGAACACCGGGAGCACTGGAGCCGCCGGCGATGGCTGGGCCGGCTGCGCCGCGCCGAGCTGAGCCAACAGCAAGGGCAGCAACGCTGCGAGCGCGGCGCGGAGCACGAGGGGCAAGCGCATGACGTCAGCGACCATCGAGCGCTTCGAGCAGCGCGCTGGCTTCCGTGCGGCGGTAGCCGCCACCCACGTCACCCGCCGCGAAGGGGGCGAGCGCTTGGCGCGCCGCGTCGTGCCGCCCGAGCCGCACCAGGCAGAGCGCGCGGTTGTAGCGGGCCTCGAGCGCGAAGCTCCCACGGGGGTGTGCGGCCAGGTAGCGATCCCACGCGGCGAGAGCTGCGCGCGAGTCACGCTGCACGAAGTGCGCGCGGTGCGCCTCGCGGTACAGCGCGAGGTCCGGGTCGCTCACGGGGGCGGTCGCGGCGGGCTGCTCGGGCGAGGCGTCCGTCGCGTGGCCGGCCCCGGCCCGGTACGAGTCCGACGTGGCGGGCGACTGCGCGACCACGTGGTGCCCGGGCGCTGCCGCAGCCGCTCTCGTGGGATCGGTGACCGCCGCGCGCGGCAGCGCCGGTGCCACGTCATCCGCGACCGAGCGTGCTGCGAGCGCCGAGCCGGCCCCCTCCGGCATCTCTGCGGCGGCCTCGCTGGGAAGCACCGCATCCGCTTCCGCGCTAGGCGGCAAGGCAGCGGGCGCCGCGCTCGCGGCAGGACGCCGGGCACCACGCGGGCGGGGCTGCACCGGAGCGGGCTCGGGCGCGGCCGACGGGGCGCCCACCAGCACGCGCACGGCTTCGATCATGGGCTGGAGCTGCCCGGTGGTGGCGGCCAGCGCGGTGGCGGCCAGCAGGAACGCGGCCAGCTGGCCCACCAGCCAGACCCAGCGCCGGCTCGGCTTCTCGGCACGACTGGACGCCTCCATGATGCGCCGCCGCGTCTGGCGGAGCTCGGGAAGCGGCGGGTCGCCGGCCTCGCGCAGCTCACGGGTGGCCTTGGCCAAGAGATCGTCGTCGTTCATGAGAGACCTCCTCGGGCGGCGTCACGCTCTAGCGCCTCACGCAGGCGCCGCTTCGCATGGAACACGCGCGTGCGCACCGTGGCCTCGGGCGCCCCCACGAGCTCCGCGATCTCGCGGGCCGAGCGCTCTTCCACCTCGGCCAGCACGAACGCCACGCGCTGGTCGAGCGGCAGCTTGTCGAGCGCGCGCGTGAGCGCTGTCGCCAGGTCGCTGCGCAGCAGGTCCTGCTCGGGGTTGTCGCCGCCCCCTCGGGGCTCGCGCGCGAAGCGCTCCATGGCGGCCCGGCGCCGGCTGGCCGCACGCACGTGGTGCCGCGCGTGGTTGATGGCGATGGAGATCAAGAAGCTGCGCAGCGAGCCACGCTCCTCGAAGCGCCGTGCGCTCTTGGGCAGCGTCATGAACGTCTCCTGGACCAAGTCCTGCGCGGCGTCGGCGTCGCCCACCAAGCGCCGGGCAAACGCCAGCACCGCGGCGCCGTGCAGGTCATAGGCCTCGCCCATGGCGGCCGCCTCGCCTCGCTTGAGGCGTTCCACGAGGCCAGGGGCGCTCGCACTCGTCGCGGTGGTAGTCACCCAGGCGCTGTCTCGGCTGTTCATGGGGTCACCCGGTCCGTGCCCGGCCGTGGCGACTTCGTTCAAAAAAAGTGATGGGGTACTTAGCATCATCCGAATCAGCGAGAAAAACGGATGGTCACGCGCGCCGCTGCCGTGGTGGGGGTTCCGTCCACGCCGAGGGCAGGTGTGAAGCGCGCGGCGCGCAGGCACTGCCGGGCCGCCTGGCCGAAGCCCTGGTCCACTGGCGTCTCGCGTTCCACGCTGACCCGCGCGGCCGCGCCGCTGGCCTGGACCACCACGCGCAGGGTGACCACGCCTTGGTCCACGCGACTGCCGGCGGGGAAGTGGCCGCGGCATGCGTCCTGCTCGTCCAAGCGCGGTGGGCGGCTGAGCTGCGACGCTGGGGTGACCACGGGCCCCGCGGAAGGCGGCTGCAGCGTGGGCATGGGGCTGGGTGGGCCCTGCCCGCTCGCGCTGGCCCCGAGCACCCCGTGGGAAGCGGTGCCGCCGCGCGCGACCACGCCAAAGCCGAAGCGGGTGCCGGTCGGGTCGCTCACGAAGCGGACCGGCGTGGCGCCCGCACTGGGGTCCGCCGTGGCGGTGAGCAGGGCCCCCGCGTGGGCCGCGGGAGGCGGCTCGGGCGGCGGCTGCTCGGTGGCTTGCGGGGCGAGTTCGCGGGGCTCGCGGGCCACGCGCACGGGCTCCGCCGCAGCTGCGGGCACAGGCTCGGGCGCCTCGGGCGGGCGGAGGAGGGGAGCGTCCAGCTCGGGGGTCGTTGGCGCGCGCCAGGCGGCCAGGTCCACCTCCATGCTGGTGGCGAGCGGCGGCGTGTGCGGGCTGGCCGCCGGCAGCGTGAGCGACAGCAGCGCCAGGCCCAGGTGCAGCGCCCCGGCGAGGAACACCGCCCCCACGCCGCCCAGCCCCTCGCCACGGGAGCCGAACGCCAGCGCCGCCTCGAACGACAGCGTGCTCATGGCGCGGGCTCCACCGCGAAGGCCACGCGATGCACCCCGGCGATGCGCAGCTCGTCCAGCACGTGCACCACCGCGCCGTGACTGGCGCTCGACGACGCCTGGATCACGGTGCGCAGCTCGGGCACCTCCGCCAGACGGCGCGCCGCGAGCACACGCAGCGCCGCGTCATCCGTGAGCGCTTCGCCATCGGCCGTCATGTGGCCCTGCGCGTCCACGCCCACCACCAGCATCGTCTGCGTCTCACCGCCCGTGGCGGCCTGCGGCAGGTCCAGCGGCAGCGCCGCGGGCGACATGAGCTTGGCGGTCACCATGAAGATCACCAGCAGCACCAGCGTGATGTCCACGAAGGGCGTGACGTTGATCTCCGTGATGCCATCGTCCCCCGAGGGGCCCACGGACGCCATCAGCGTGCCCCCTGGTGGGACTCGCCCTCGAGGTGCGCCAGCAGCACGTGCGCCAGCGCGTCCGTGTCGTAGGCGATGCCCTTGATGCGCCGCTGGAAGGCGTTGAAGGCCGCCACCGCGGGGATGGCCACGGCGAGACCAATCGCGGTGGCCACCAACGCCTCGGCGATGCTGGCCATGACGGCCGCGTTGGCCGTGCTGCCGTCGCTGGCGCCCAGCTCTTCGAACGCCATGACCACGCCCACCACAGTGCCGAAGAGGCCCACGAACGGCGCGTTGCTGCCGAGCGTTCCCAGGTAGCCCAGGCGCCGCTCGAGGCGCTTTCGCTGCAGGGCTGCGGCGCCCGCCATGGCCTCGCGGGCAGCACGCACGCCGCGGGGGGCGTCCAGCAACCCAGCCAGCACCACGGCTGCTTCGGCGGAGGGAGACGAGCGCATGAGCGCGAGCGCCCCGTCGTAGTCGGCGGCGCCCAGCAGCGCGCTGAGGCGCCGCGCGATGACCTCCACGTCCTCTGCGATGGAGCGGAAGAAGAGCGCGCGCTCCAGCATGACGCTGATGCTCACGAGCGAGAGAAAGATCATGAACCACATGATCGGCGATGCCCCCATGGAGAGGAGCAGGGACTTGGTTTCGTTGACGACATCCATGCCCAGCCGTTCCCGCCCGCGGGGCGAACGTTCAAAGAAAATGCTCGGCGCACGCAGTCCGTTCAAACGCACATTTCAATGAACGAAGCGGCAGTGTCTGGGCACGACCTCGAGATGACGCGACACAGCCCACCCTTGGTTCGCCCTGCCCTCTTCACGCTGCTGCTGGCCATGGCGCAGAGCTCGCCCGGCTTCGCTCAGGCCCCAGCGGAAGAGCCCGCACCTACGCCTGCGCCCGCCCCCGAGCTGGTGGCGCCGCGGCTGATCGAGGCCACCGCACCCGAGATAGCGGATGAGCACTGGAACGCGCTCGAGGTGACCTCGGTGTTGCTGGAGCTGACGCTCGACGCGCAGGGCCAGGTCACCGACGCGCGCGTGCTCACGGGCACCAACGTGCCGGAAGTGGACGCCGCCGTGCTGGCCGCCGCCGCGTTGCTGCGCTTCGAGCCCGCGACGAACGCAGGCGTGCCCATCCCGGCGTTGATCGCGTTCCGCTTCGAGCTGAGCGCGGGCCGCGAGGAGCAGCCCCCTCTAGCCCCCGCCACCGCGCCGCCAGCCGAGCCTGCGCCCGCGCAGACACCCGCAACCCCCACATCCCCGAGCGAGACCACGGGGGACGACGACATCGCCGACATCGACCTCGAGGTGCGCGGTGAGGCCACCCCGCGCGAGGCCACGCGCCACGCGATCGAGGGCGTGGAGATCCGTCGCATCCCGGGCACCAACGGCGACGCCATCCGCGCCATCGAGACCATGCCCGGTGTGGCGCGCCCCGCCGGCTTCGAGGGCCTGCTCATCGTGCGCGGCTCGGCGCCGCAAGACACGCAGGTGTTCGTGGACGGCGCGCTCATCCCGCTGGCCTACCACTTCGGCGGCATCACCTCGGTGGTGCCCGCCGAGATCCTGGAGCGCCTCGAGTTCCGACCCGGGAACTTCGGCCCCGAGTACGGGCGCGGCATGGGTGGCGTGGTGGAGCTGGGTGTGCGCTCGCCCCGGCGCGAGGGCTTCGCTGGCCTGGTGCAGGTGGACCTCTTGGACGCGCGCTTCATCGTGGAGGGGGCGCTGAGTGAGCGCACGCGCTTCCTGCTGGCAGGCCGGCGCTCGTGGGTGGACGCCTGGCTCGGCCGCATGATGGAGGGCGGAGGAACGCAGGTGCGCACCGCCCCGGTCTACTACGACTGGCAGGCCATCCTGGAGCACGACCTCACGCGCCGCACCACCGCTCGATTGATGTTCTTGGGGTCGGACGACCGGCTGGCCATCGTGGTGGAGTCGCCCAGCGCGCAGGACCCCGAGTTCGGTGGGGCCATCTCGGGACGCACGGCCTTCACGCGCCTGCAGCTGCGCCTCGACTCGCGCCTGACCGACGACGTGCGCTGGACCCAGAGCCTCACCTGGGGCACCGAAGCGCTCGACATCAAGGTGGGCGACAACTTCGCCGACGTGGGGACGCACACGCTGCAGGCGCGCTCCGAGGTGCGTGCGGCGCTGGGCCAGCACGTGAGCCTGACGAGCGGCGTGGACGTGCTGTGGTCGCGCTACGACGTGTCGCTTCGGCTGACCCCCTACCCCACCGCCAACGAGCCGCCGGGCCCCAACTTCGGCCGGCCTGCGCGCTCGGTGACCGCGGAGCCGAGCTCCGTGCGGCCAGGCGCGTATCTGCATCTCGATGTGAGCCCCGTGGAGGGACTGCGCCTCATGCCCGGCCTCCGCGTGGACTACGCGCAAGACAACGGACGCGTGACCGTGGACCCACGCTTCGCGGCCCGCTGGGACGTTCACGAGCGTGCGCGGCGCACCACGCTGAAGGCGGCCGTGGGGCTCTTCCACCAGCCCCCGCAGCCCGTGGAGAGCATGCTGGACACCCGCTTCACCGTGCGCAGCAGCCGCGCCCTGCACGCGAGCGTGGGTGTGGAGCAGCAGCTCACGCCGCACTTCGAGCTGTCGCTGGAGGGCTTCTGGAAAGACTTCGACGACCTGGCCGTGGCGCGTGGCGCCGACACCGACAGTGTCATCGGGGTGCGCTTCGACAACGCCGGCGAGGGCCGCGCCTACGGCGGCGAGCTGATGCTGCGCTACCGCCCCGGCGGCGGGCCCTTCTTCGGCTGGGTGGCCTACACGCTCTCGCGCAGCGAGCGGCGTGACGGAGACAGCGGCCCCTACGAGACCATGCAGTACGACCAGACGCACATCTTGAGCGCGGTCGGCAGCCTGGACCTCGGGCGTGGCTGGTCGCTGGGCGCCCGCTTCCGCTACGTGACCGGCGCACCCCACACGCCCTATGCCGGTGGCGTGTTCGACTCGGACGGCGGTGCGTTCTCGCCCGTGTCCGACCAGGGCGCGTTCTCGGCGCGGCTGGCGTCATTCCACCAGCTGGACCTGCGCGTGGACAAGACGTGGACCTTCGAAGCGTGGCGCCTCACCGCCTACCTGGACATCCGCAACGCCTACAACCGCCAGAACGCGGAGGGCGTCTCCTACAACTTCGACTACTCGCGCAGCGCGCCGCTGTCGGGGCTCCCGTTCCTGCCGGTCATCGGCCTGCGAGGTGAGCTGTGACCCGCGCTGCCCGTCGCGTTCTCTCTCCCCCCTGCTCCGGAGCCGTTATGCCTGCCTCACGAAACGCCCTCGCACAGCTCGCGCTCACCTTCACGCTCACCGTCGCGCTCCTCCCGGCGCTTGCGCTCGGCGCCTGCGCGGGCGACTTCGAGCCGGGTTCGTACCTCGCATCGCTGCGCCTGTTGGGCGTGCGCGCAGACCTGCCCATCGCGCACCCGGGCGAGGACGTGGCCCTCGAGGCGCTGTTCGCGAACCCCGAGCAGCTACCCCTCGAGTGGGCCTGGGCCACGTGCACGCAGCCCTCGTCTTCCACGCCCGAGGCGTGCTTCGACGCGCTGGACGACGGCTCGCGTGTGGAGGGCCCGGACCTCACGGGCCACGTGATCACCATCCCGGCGAACATCCTGAGCGATGTGCCGCAGACCGCTCGCGACGCCGTGTTCGTGGGCGTGGTGGTGGCGCTGTGCCCTGGCCGCTTCGTCTCGGGAGACACCCACGGCGTGCCCTTCGCCTGCGAAGACGAGGCCGGCCGATTGCTGAGCCTGGACGAGCTGCAGGTGGGCTTCAAGCGCATCCGCGTACGGGAAGAAGACCGCAACGCGAACCCCGTGATCGAGGGGCTCACCTGGGAGGACGAGAGCTGGCCGAGTGACTTCATCCCGGAGGTGGTGCCCTGCGAGCGCGACACGTTTGCCCGCTGCCCCGCCGAGCAGCGCTACGAGCTGTCGGTGGCCATCAGCGAGCCCGAGACCGGCGAGGACGAGCTGGGGAGCGAGTTCGAGGAGCAGCAGATCGTGCAGTACTACGCCACGCACGGGCGCTTCGAGCACGAGGTGCGCATCGGCAGCGCAACCGCCACACGCTGGGTGGGCATCGACACGCTGCCCGGCGACGTGGTCACCCTCTTCGCCGTGGCGCGCGACGATCGCGGCGGGCTCACGCTCACCACGCGCCAGCTGCGCGTGCGCTGAGGCCGGGCGTTCACGCGCTCATTCCGCGCACCACCCTTGACGCGCCGCACGCGAGCCGTAGCGTTTGGCCCGTCATGTCCATCTCAGCGCTACGTACCGGTGAAGGCAACGCGGAGGTCCGCCTCTGGACCGAGCTCGCGTCCGTGGAGTCGTCGGCGCTCGACCAGCTGCGCAACATCGCGCGGCTGCCGTGGGTGTTCCACCACGTGGCGGTCATGCCCGACGTGCACTTCGGCAAGGGCGCCACGGTGGGCTCGGTCATCGCCATGAAAGACGCCGTGTGCCCCGCGGCGGTGGGCGTGGACATCGGCTGCGGCATGGCCGCCGTGCGCACCAACCTCACCGCGGCGGACCTGCCGGACTCGCTGGCGCTGCTGCGCATGCGCGTGGAGAAGGCCATCCCCGTGGGCTTCTCGTCGCACGAGAAGGTCCCGAAGCAGGCCGAGAAGTCGCGCCTGTGGAAGGGCTTCCCCGAGCTGCACGGGAAGGTGCAGGACATGCGCGGCAAGGCCCGCAAGCAGATGGGCACGCTCGGCGGTGGCAACCACTTCATCGAGCTGTGCCTCGACACCGAAGACCGCGTCTGGATGATGCTGCACTCGGGCTCGCGCAACATCGGCAAGACGCTGGCCGAGATCCACATGGGCATCGCGCGCAAGCTGGCGCACAACCGCGCGCTGCCGGACCCGGACCTGGCCGCGTTCCTGGCCGGCACGCCCGAGATGGACGCCTACCGCCGCGACCTCTTCTGGGCGCAGGGCTACGCGCTCGAGAACCGCCGCATCATGCTGGAGCTCTACCGCGACGTGCTGCGCGGGTTGTTCAAGAAGGTCACGTTCGAAGAGCCCATCGAGTGCCACCACAACTACGTCTCGGAGGAGCACCACTTCGACGAAGACGTGCTGGTCACGCGCAAGGGCGCCATCAGCGCGCGCCAGGGACAGCTGGGCATCATCCCGGGCAGCATGGGCACCCGTTCGTACATCGTGCGCGGCCTCGGCAACCCCGAGAGCTTTCAGTCGGCCTCTCACGGCGCTGGCCGGCGCATGAGCCGCGGCCAAGCCAAGCGCGAGTTCACCCTGGCCGATCTCGCGGCGCAGACCGAAGGCGTGGAGTGCCGCAAGGACCACACCGTGTTGGACGAGATCCCCGGGGCCTACAAGGACATCGACGTGGTCATGGCGCAGCAGGCAGACCTGGTGGAGGTCGTGGCCACGCTGCGGCAGGTCATGTGCGTGAAGGGCTAGTACCTCCCATCAGAGGTACTAGGAGAGCTCAGAGGCAGAGTGCGATATCGCCGGCGACGACGTCGGAGGCGCTCCGCGGGGAGATTCGGCCACTGCCCGCGACGAAGCCCACCACACCTCGAACCGTCGTGAGGCACTCGCCGATGGTGCGAGGCGGGCGTGTGTCGAAGACGCTCTCGTCCACCCGGTAGCTGGGCGAGCTGCCAACCATGTAGTCGCCGAAGTCCGAAGCTCCATCCGGGTTCAGCGTCGTGACCATGGCGGGCGCGGACAGCGTCACGAGCACACTCTCGTACGGCTCCGGGTCCCCGTTGTCGCCTGCCAGGCTGGCGATGGATACCGAGAGTGGGACGGGGGTGACGCTCGGGAGTGTGGTCGGGATGACCCGTACCCCCACTAGCTCCGTGAGCGTCATGAACTCCTCGGTGGTGCCCACCACGCGAACGATGTCCCCAACCGCCAGGTCCGCGACCGTTCCGATGGCAACGGTGGGGTTGTACACGAGGATCCCGTTGAAGAGCGCGCCCTGGGCAGCATCCGCGACCCACACGCGGGGGAACAACGGGTCGGCGTCGACGGCGGTGACGACTACGTCGGTCAACGCGACGACCGTGGCCGTGGGAACCGTCCCGTTCTGAATGTTCACGATGTTGGTGTGCGTGGGACAGGCGGTGCCGTTGGTGATGTCCGACGGGGAGCGCGGCGCGAGGTTCGAGACGAAGCCGAAGTACTCGAGGACGCCCGTCATCGACGCGAAGCAAGTCCCGACGGGGAAGTCGGTGCCACCCGTGCCGAGCTCCGTGAACTGCGACGTCGCGCGCAGCTGCCCAGTCAGCGTGACGTTCTTGAACAGCGGATCGGCTCCCGGAACGGTCGGCACGTCACGCGTGCGCACGTTCTCGACGCGGACCAAGGACGACTCCCACTGCTCGGCCTCCGCGGGCGATGCAGCGATGACGAAGGCATCGACGAGCGTCGGCGCGGGGACTGTGGTGGTCCCCGTCTCCGCGATCGTGATGGCGCCATCGACCGGAGCGACGATCCGCGTGGCGGTCCGACCCGACGTGTCGAAGGGTGCTGCGTACTCCTCCTTGATGCCCCCGCTGATGGTCACGACGTCCCCCGGAGCGAGGGAAGCGACGGACGTCGCGTTGGCCATGACCACGACGCTCCCGAACGGGCCACCCGCCGGCTCCTGCACGAAGACCCGGTTGCTGAGTGTGCCGTAGGTGTCCACCGCGATGACGACCACGCCCTCGAGGAGAACCGCGTCGCCCACGGGGAAGCTAGGATTGCGGACCGAATAGATGGTGTCGTCGGTCGGTACCTCCCCATCCACCATGGCGTCGGGAAGGACCTCGCCGTCCATTGGCGCCTCGCCGTCCATGGGCACGAAAGCGTCTCGGCCGAAGTCGTCGCTGCCCGCGTCCGTGGGACCCGAATCACTGCCACCACAGCCAGCCAAGCCAACGAGACCCAGCAACAAGCACAAGCACACGAACATGTTTCGCATCAGGAACTCCCTTCGGTCACGACGCCCAGCGCGAAGGACACGCGCCGCGATCGTGGCCGCTGTCTAGCAGCGGTTCAGCGAGGTGTCGACATATGCCGCGAGCACGTTGTCCCATCAGCGCGCCACGATTCGTGCGCCACGTAGTCGCTGGGGACGGACCAGCGCATCGCCCCCACATGGCCGCTTCGGTGGAGAAACTCTGCCGCTTGGGTGTGTAGCCCGCGCGCCATCCGCGAGATGCTCTCCCCAACCCCGGAGACGTCACCATGCTGCCCGACTACGAGCCCCCTCGCCCCGCCACCGGTCGCCGCAAGCGCATCTACCAGGCGGGCATCCTCGCGGGGGTGGTGCTGGTCTTCGTGACGTGGGCGCTGATCATGGCGGGCGTCATCCCGCCCACGCCCACCGACGTCTACGTGACGTGCATCGTGCTGGTGGCGCTGTTCACGCCGTGGGCGGCGTTCCTGGACAACCCGGGCGAGCAGCGCACTCAGGTGCAGCGCTTCGCCGAGTTCGCGTTCAACTGGCTGCTGCTCTCGGGCATCGCGCAAACGTTCTGGGAGCTGCCGTGGTTCTTCCTGGACCTCACGGGGCTCATTCACGGCGTGACGGCGGCCGACCACTGGGCCTGGCCCTGGTGGACCTACGGCGGCGCCGACACGCGCTACATCCGCTCCAACCCCACCATCGCGGGGGTGGAGTTCTGCGCCGGGTTCGCGGGCCCGTTCGAGCTGCTGGCCTGCTACTGGTTCATGACGGGCAAGCGCATCGCGGCCAACTGGCTGGCGCTGGGCCTCGGCATCGGCCTCACGTGGGGCACCGGCATCTTCTTCTACGCCGAGATCCACGTGGGCTTCGTGAACGTGGCGCAGGGGGCCTTTGGTTTCTGGGGCAAGTGGTTCGGCCTGAACCTGCCGTGGGCGCTGGCACCGCTGTTCTTCATCCCGGCGTCCATCTGGGAGCTGCGTGAACTCTACGAAGCGCAGGGCGCCAAGAAGGCCATCGCCGCGCTGCAGGCGGGGGGGCTCCCCAGCGAAGCGGGACCGTTGTAAGCTGCCGCACAGGGTTCCCTGGCACCATCCTCATTCGGTGCTATGCCGCTGCCGCGAGGGGAGCCTTCCTTGGCTCGCACCCTCGAAACTTCAGGAGAACACCATGCTTCGCAACATCACTCTGATCCTCGCCATCCTCTCCCTCTCGGTCGTCGCCGGCTGCAAGCGCGGTGAGGCCGAGCCCACCACGCCCGAGCCGGAGCCGGCGGCAACGGAGCCCGCCGCCGACGACGAGGACGGCGTCCACTTCGAGGGTTCGCGCCTGGTCATCCCGCGCAAGATCCAGTTCGCCAACGACAGCGCCGACATCCTGCCGGAGTCGGACGGCCTGCTCGACAGCATCACCGCCCTGCTGCGCCGCAGCGGGTCCGTCAGCACCCTGATCGTGACCGGCCACACCGACGTCCGCGGCACCGAAGAGGACAACCAGAGCCTCTCCGAGCGCCGCGCCGCCGCCGTGGTCGCCGCCCTCCGCGAGCGTGGCCTGAGCATCAACATCACGTCCGCCGGTCGTGGCGAGTCGGAGCCCCTCTGCACCGAAGAGACCGACGAGTGTCACGAGCAGAACCGCCGCGTGGACTTCGTGGTGGAGACGGTCGCCCGCTGAGCGGGGAGCCCATCTCGCGATGAGCTCACCTGCGGGCCCGGTGCTTCGTGCGCTGGGCCCGCTTCGTTTAATCGTCGTCCTCGTAGGTCTCCTCGTAGGCCTCATCGTCTTCGTAGTCGCAGCTGGCGATGCGGCGCAGGCCTCCGGTGGGCTCGAACGCCCACGAGCCGGCCATGGTGAACGTGAGGGGATCGAGCCCGTCTGGGGGGACGGTGTCCGGTGCACGCCGCAGCGGCGCCGGTCGCAGCGTTCGGGTGCCGCCGTCTTCGCGTTCGAGCGTGCGGCGCAGCGTGGGTGACCCCAAGCGCAGGCAGCCCGGCTGCCGCTGCTCGACGTCGAAGCTCTCCATCTCCACGATCTCGAGGTCGTCGCTCTCGAGGCGCACCCGAGCGGTGCGGGCGAAGCCCACGTAGACGTGCGCGAGCTGCCGAATGGCGGCCTCGGTCGTCTGCACGAAGATGATGGCTTCGCCGTCCGTGTACACGTCCCCATCCTGCTCGCGCCATGTGTACTCGATGCCCACCACGCCCGGGAAGTCGGCGAGCACCGACACCACGGACAGCACGCCGTCGGACTCGAGGAGCGACAGCCTCGTGGAGTCGGTGCAGGCGAACCCGGTGTCGCCGCGCTCGCAGATGCGGACCTCGGCGTCGGCCCGGGCCACCAGCGTGCTGCCTGCCATCACCAGCTCGAGCCCCTCGAGCTGCGCGACCAGCTCCGGGACATCAAGCGAGGCGGGCGCCTCGAGCGGCTGGTCTGGCTGCCCCGTGCGCTTGTGCGTGAGCGTGATGGCCCCAGCGAGCGCCACCAACGACACATAGCCCCCATCGGGGTGACCGAAGCTGGTCCTCGCCTGGATGCCTCCATCCTGGCGCGTGAGCATGATGACCGTGATGAACGCGGGTGCGAAGGGCAGCCCCCAGCAGCTCGGCTCGTCGTCGAGGGTCAGGCAGAAGGTCGCGCTGTCTCGGCTGCCGAAGGCCAGCGCGCGCACCGCGGGCTCCCCCATGTCACCGTCCTCCCCCAGCGTGCCGGCCGTGATCGTCCTGACGCCCACTCGGTTGAGCTGCTCGGCCAGGGTGCGGGGAGGCTCGTCGCGCGGCGAGGGCTCGGCGGCGTCATTCGCCGCGGGCTCGCTCCGCGGCCCCGGATCGAGCCCGGCAGCCTCGTGGCTTCCCTCGGGCGTGGTGGCGCTGCCACCCCCAGCGGGCGCCGCGTGCGAACACCCCGTGGCGGCCACAGCCAGCAGGATGCGCAGCCAGCCCAACCGCCAGAGGTCAGCGCGCCGGACCGCGGCGCCGTGTGTGAGTCGCGTCATGCCGCACAGGCTAGTCGGCCCGCGCTACCAGATAAAGGGGATGAGCGCCTTGCGCTCCTTCGGATAGTCCGGGAAGCGCTCCTGGTACCACTTGTGGGTGGCGATGGCGCGCGGCACCAGGTTGGCGGCGCTGATGGCGAAGATGTAGATGCCGGCCGGGGACCAGGTGAAGACGGCGAAGCCGATCCAGAACACCAGCTCGCTGAAGTAGCTGGGGTTGGTCACGTAGCGGAAGAGCCCGCCCTGCGGGATGCGATAGTGCCGCTCGCCGCGGGCCACCTCGTCCTTGGTGCGCAGCGTGCGCAGGATGTGGTCCGAGTGCAGGTTCACCAGTAGGCCGCCGTAGTAGAGGGTGACGCCCACGATGAAGCGCGGATCGGTGAACCACGCGGTGCCCCGCTCGGGGAACAGCGCCGTGGTCCAGGTGGCGTTCAGGTAGCCGTGGAGCGACGTGACCACCCAGCCGATCATGACCACCATGAGCCCGAAGCTGCTCTTCTGGCCCTTGGGCACGCGCATGAAGAGCGGCATGAGGAAGCCGCGGTTCAGGTAGTGCACGCCCCACACGAAAGCCACGAACATGGCGAACGGCTCCGCGCGCTCAGGGCTGCGCAGGTACACCCAGAAGAACAGCAGCGTGGCGGGCAGCTCCATCAGGAACCATCCGACGCGCGGGTCGAGCGACATCCCGAAGCGGTCGGTGGCGAAGCGGCCATACGGGGACGCGATGAAGGGTGCCGCCACCAGCGTGAGCGCCACGATGGCGAAGGCGACGGTCAGGGCGAGGTTGAACGTGGGATCCGCGGTGAAGTTCATGGCTGTCGACAGTGTCCTGGGGGGACCTGTCTCGTGACAGCGGAACCCGCCGAGATCAACGCGAACGAATCGCCCGTGGTCAATGCGTGGGGAGCCGGCGCGCTCGAATGGTAGGCTAGCGGGAGTGTCAGCGACGTCGAAAACCAAGCCCCCGCCCGCCAGTGGTGCCGATCTCGAGCGAGACCGGGTGCTCGAGAACCTGCGCGCCAGTGAGCAGCGCCTCGCGGCGATCATCGAGAACTCACCCGGCGTGGCGGTCCAGGTGTACGACCGCGCGGGCCGCGTGCTCGAGTGGAACCGCGCGTCCGAGGCCATGTTCGGGTTCTCCCGTGAGGCGGCGCTGGGACGCACGCTCGACCAGCTCATCCACACCCAGGAGGCCGCCGACGCGTTCGTGGCCACCCTGGCGTCCATCGCCGCGAGCGGCGCGCCGGTAGGCCCAGCCGAGCACCACTTCAAGCGCCTCGATGGCTCGAACGGGGTGTGCCTGTCCACCATCTTCGCCATCCCGGGATCGCCGCGAGATCTCAACTTCGTGTGCATGGACGTGGACGTCACGGCGCTGCACGAGTCCAACGCGGCGTTGCGCGAGACGCGCAGTCGCTTCGAGGCCATCTTCCATCAGACCTTCCAGTTCATCGGCCTGCTGGACACGGCCGGCACGCTGCTCGAAGCCAACCGCAGCTCGCTCGAGTTCGCGGGTGTGAAGAACGAAGACGTGATTGGTCGCCCATTCTGGGAAGCCGTCTGGTGGTCTCACTCACCCGAGCAACAGGCGCTCCTGCGTGACGCCATCACCCGATCCGCGGCGGGCGAGTTCGTGCGCTTCGAGGCCATGCACTCACGCCCGGACGGCACACCCGCCTACGTGGACTTCTCGCTGAAGCCCGTGCGCGGAGACGATGGGAAGGTCGTGCTGCTCATCCCGGAGGGCCGCGACATCAGCGACCTCAAGCACGCCGAGGCCGAGGTGCAGCGCCGCGTCGCGCGCTTCCGGTCCATCGCCGAGGCCATGTTCGACGCCCACTACGAGTGGGACGTGGCCACTCAGCGCATCTGGCGCAGCGACTCGTTCCTGCGCCTGGCGGGCACCGTGGACGAGCACGACGGGGGCTACAGCTGGTGGCGAGATCGAGTCCACCCGGACGACTACGAGGCCGCGAGCGCCAGCATCGCGCACGCCGTCTCGGCCCACGTGCCGCGCTACGACATGCGCTACCGCTTCCGGGCGGCCGACGGGACGTACCGCTGGCTGGCGGATCGCGGGTGCCTCGAGTTCGCGGCGGACGGCTCGGTAGCCCGCACCGTGGGCGCCATCCGCGACGTGACCCACGAGGTGGAGGCCGAGGCGGCGCGCGAGGCCATGGAGGAGCGCATTCGCGCCAGCCAGAAGCTCGAGAGCCTGGGTCTCTTGGCGGGCGGCATCGCGCACGACTTCAACAACTTCCTGACGGGCGTGCTGGGCTACGCGGCGCTGGCCGAGATGGAGCTCCCGGAGCAGTCGCCCGCGCGCAAGTCGGTCACGCAGATCCAGTCGGTGGCGCTCCAGGCGGCGGAGCTCACGCGGCAGATGCTGGCGTACTCGGGGCGCGGCGCCTTCGTGGTGAAGCCCATGGGCCTGGACGCGCTGGTGGTGGAGATGCGCCCGCTCCTGGCCAAGGTCGTTTCGCGCAAGGCCCAGCTCAGCTTCATCTTGGCGCCGGCTCCCGTCCGGGCCGACGGGGCGCAGATGCGGCAGATCGTGATGAACCTCATCACCAACGCCTCGGACGCGCTGGGGTCGTCCACCGGACAGATCTCGGTGCGCACGGGCACACGAATCATGACCGCCGAGGACCTCGCGAGCCCGTTCTCCGACGCCACGTTGCCCGCCGGCGACTACGCCTACTTCGAGGTGCGCGACACGGGCGAAGGGATGACGGCCGAGACCCGGGCCCGCATCTTCGACCCCTTCTTCACCACCAAGGTGAAGGGACGAGGCCTCGGGCTGGCCGCCGTGTTGGGCATCGTGCGTGGTCATGGTGGGGTGGTCCATGTCGACAGCGAGGTGGGCCATGGCACCACCTTCCGGCTGGTGCTGCCGGTGGAGACGGCCACACACGCGCTGCCCACGGCAAGCCTGCAGGGAGCGCCGAGCCGTGGCGCGGGGGTGGTGCTCATCGTCGAGGACGAAGAGATGATCCGCAGCACCACGCGCACCGCGCTCGAGCTGGCAGGCTTCGAGGTGCACGGCGCGTTCGACGGCCAAGACGGCATCGACGCCTACCACCGGCTCGGAGGCGCCGTGGACGTGGTGCTGTTGGACCTCACCATGCCCCGCAAGGGCGGCTGGGAGGTGCTGACCGAGCTGCGAGCGCTCCGCCCGGACCTGCCCGTCCTGCTCATGAGCGGCTTCGACCGGCCCGATGGCCGTGCGGGCATCGCTCCCGGCACGGTGTACGAATTCATCCAGAAGCCGTTCCACATGCGTGAGCTGGTGGAGCGCCTGTCCTCGATGATGCCTGCCGCCCCCCATAAACAGACGAATTCGTAGCCCCGGGGGAGCGTCTACTTGCCGAAACCCCCACAAATGACTAACACCCGCCTCCGCGGGCATCTCGCCCCATCCTCAAGAGCAGGTAGTTGTGACGGATCTGAGCAAATATCGAAACATCGGCATCTTCGCGCACGTGGATGCAGGGAAGACGACCACCACCGAGCGCATCCTCAAGCTCACCGGCAAGATCCACAAGCTCGGCGAGGTGCATGATGGCGCGGCGACCACCGACTTCATGGAGCAGGAGCAGGAGCGCGGCATCACCATCCAGTCCGCCGCCACCACGTGCTTCTGGAAGGACCACCGCCTCAACGTCATCGACACGCCGGGCCACGTCGACTTCACCATCGAAGTCTACCGCTCGCTGAAGGTGCTCGACGGCGGCGTGGGTGTGTTCTGTGGCTCGGGCGGCGTGGAGCCTCAGTCCGAGACCAACTGGCGCTACGCCAACGACTCGCGCGTCGCGCGCATCATCTACGTGAACAAGCTGGACCGCGCCGGCGCGGACTTCTATCGCGTGCTCGGCCAGATCAAGACCATCCTCGCCGCCAAGCCGCTGGTGATGGTGCTCCCCATCGGCACCGAGACCGACTTCGTGGGCGTCGTCGACGTGCTCGAGCGCAAGTCGTACATCTGGGACGAGTCCGGCCTGCCCGAGAACTACACCGTGGGTGAGGTTCCGGCCGACATGGTCGAGCTGGTCGAGAAGTACCGCCACGACCTCATCGAGAGCGCCGTGGAGCAGGACGACGACGTGATGGAGGCCTACCTCGAGGGCAACGAGCCCGACATCGCCACCATCAAGCGCTGCGTCCGTACCGGCACGCGCAAGCTGGCGTTCTTCCCCACGTACTGCGGCTCGTCCTTCAAGAACAAGGGCGTGCAGCAGGTCCTCGACGGCGTGGTGGACTACCTGCCGGACCCCACCGAGGTGGACCCGCAGCCCGAGATCGACCTCGAGGGCAACCCCACGGGCAAGTTCGCCATCGTGGACGCCAAGGGTCCCGTGCGCGCGCTGGCGTTCAAGATCATGGACGACCGCTTCGGCGCCCTGACCTTCATTCGCGTCTACTCGGGCACCATCAACAAGGGCGACAGCCTCGTGAACACGTTCACGGGCAAGTCGGAGCGCATCGGCCGCATGGTCGAGATGCACGCCAACGACCGCACCATCATCGAGTCGGCGCAGGCCGGTGACATCGTGGCGGCCGTGGGCCTCAAGTACGTCCGCACGGGCCACACGCTGGCCGACGAGAAGAACCCGGCCACCCTCGAGCCCATGGTCTTCCCGGCGCCGGTCATCTCGATGGCCGTGATCCCGCGCGACAAGGCCAACAGCGAGAAGCTGGGCGTGGCGCTCGGCAAGATGGTGGCCGAGGACCCGTCCTTCCACGTGGAAGTGGACCAGGAGTCGGGCGAGACCATCATCAAGGGCATGGGCGAGCTCCACCTGGACATCAAGGTGGACATCCTGCGCCGCACGCACGGCGTGGAAGCCGACGTGGGCAAGCCCCAGGTCGCCTACCGCGAGACCATCACGAAGGCCGTCAGCGACAGCTACACCCACAAGAAGCAGACGGGTGGCTCGGGCCAGTACGCCAAGATCGACTACACGGTCGAGCCCGGCGAGCCCGGCACCGGCTACACGTTCGTGGCAGCGGTCATCGGCGGCAAGATCCCGAAGGAGTTCATTCCCTCGGTCGACAAGGCCTTCAAGTCGCTCATGGACAAGGGCCCGCTCATCGGGTTCCCGCTGCTCGACTTCAAGGTCACCCTCACCGACGGTGGCTTCCACGCGGTCGACTCGTCGCAGATGGCGTTCGAGGCCGCTGGCCGCGCCGCCTTCCGCCAGACCATGCCCAAGGCCGGTCCGCAGCTGCTGGAGCCCATCATGAAGGTGGACGTGTTCGTCCCCGACGCGAACGTGGGTGACGTCATCGGCGACCTCAACCGCCGCCGCGGCATGATGAAGAGCCAGGAGCCCGGCGCCACCAACGTGCGCATCAAGGCGGACGTGCCGCTCGGAGAGATGTTCGGCTACATCGGCGACCTGCGCTCCGCCACCTCGGGTCGCGGCCAGTTCTCCATGGAGTTCAGCCACTACTCCCCGGTGCCGAACAACATCGTGGAGAAGGTCCGCGCCGAAGTCACCGCCCGCCGCGAAGCGCGCAAGTGAGAAGACTCCGGCCCGCTAGGGCCGGGCACTAACCTGAAAGGCGCCTCCGTGATCGATCACGGGGGCGTTTCTCGTTGTGACGGGGGGAGGTGATCGATCGGCCGGGGCGGGACGGGGGTCGCTGCGGGCACGGACGCGCTGGCGCGTCCTGTCGGTCCCCCCTGAAAGCGGCACTGCGCGCTACGCGCTCCGTTTGCTTTCTGGGTCCCCCCCACGCCCTTGCCGAGGCCCGTCCCGCCCCGGCCATGCCAACCCTCGTGGAGAGAGCGCACCTGGGCGCAGCGGGGGGTCGCATGGGGCGCGCCCGGCCCGAGCGTTCCTTCATCCGGGTGGTACACACCTGCGACGCGCCGTGCTCGGACGTCCGTTCGCGCACAGTGCACATCGTCGGATCCGCCGCGCTCCCCACCCGCCGAACGAGCGCGTCGTGTTCCGTTGCGCCCTACGGACCCACCCGAGACCCGCGGAGTCCCGTGCCCAGTCCGACGCACTCCCGCCCTGCCGAGCCCGTCGCGCCCCGCACGAGACGCCACCGCAGGAGGGGGAGCGGGCCCTGGGCAGCGGGGCTTGATGGGCCCCAGAAAACGAACGCAGCGCGCAGCGCGGAGTGAAGTTTTCAGGGAGGTATCAGAGGGAGCGCCAGCGCGACCGGCCCCGCAGATCAGGGCCTCGCTCTCCCTCCTCACGATCCCGCCCCCGCACGGAAAGCTGCGGCCCCAGTCGGGATAGTAGTGCCGGACGGAGGGATGGCCTCTTGCGGTTCCCTCGATAGCTCCTACGATCAAGGAACCACGACACGGGAGAGACCCCTGATGCAAGACTACTCGTCCGCCTATTCCCAAGCTGGCGTCGCCACCGACCGCTCCGGCTTCATCGTCAAGACCTACCTCCATCTGCTGGGCGCCATCATGGCGTTCGTGGCCCTCGAGGTGGTCATCTTCGCGAGCGGTCTGGCTCTCCCCATGGCGCAGGCCATGATGAACACCAGCTGGTTGCTGGTGCTCGGCGGCTTCATGATGGTGAGCTGGATTGGCAGCCGCGTGGCGCAGACCGCCGAGTCGAAGCTGGCGCAGTACGCCGCGCTCGGGGCCTACGTGGTGGCCGAGGCGATCATCTTCGTGCCGCTCTTGCTCATGGCCAACATGCAGGCCGACGGCGTCATCAGCTCGGCGGCGGCGGTCACCGCCATGGGCTTCGCGGGCCTCACGGCCGTGGCGTTCATCACCCGCAAGGACTTCAGCTTCCTGCGCGGCGTGCTGTTGTGGGGCGGCTTCGGGGTGCTGCTGCTCATCGTCTCGGGCGTCATCTTCGGCTTCGAGCTGGGCACGTTCTTCAGCGTGGGCATGGTGGTCTTCGCCGGCGCGGCCATCCTCTACGACACCTCGAACATCATCCATCACTACCCCGAGGACCGCTACGTGGGCGCGTCGCTCGCGCTGTTTTCCTCGGTCGCGCTGCTGTTCTGGTACGTCCTGCGCATCTTCATGTCGCGCGACTGATCATCATGCTGCACGACCCTGCGCCGCGACGTCCGCTCTCCCCGGGTGAGCTCTGGGGGGGCATCGGGCTCGCGGCGCTGTTGTTTGGGCTCTTCACGGCCGACACGCTGGTGCCGTTCCAGCCCCGCAAGCTGGCGTTCCCGCTGGTGCTGCTGTTCTGGGCGCCCGCGCTGGTGATCCACGAGTGCGGGCACGCGCTGGTGGCCCGGCTAGTGGGCTGGCGTGTGACGCAGATGGTGCTGGGGATGGGGCCCGAGCTCATGCGCTTTCACGTGGGCGAGACGCAGGTGGTGGTGCGCGCGCTGCTGGTGGAGGGCTACGTCACGCCTGCGCCGAAGCGGCCTGGCTCCGCTCGCCTGGCCAACGCGCTGGTCTACCTGGGCGGTCCGGGCGCCGAGCTGCTGGTGGCCGCGGGCATCGCGTTGGCCTGGGGCTGGGACCCGTTCTTCGTGCGCAGCGACGACTACCCGCTGCTCGCGTCCCAGAGCGCGGCGCTGGCGCTGATGATCGGCGCCGTGATGAACCTGGTCCCGCACCGCATGGCGGGTGCCCCCAATGACGGGCTCGGCATCTTGCTGAGCGCGGGGCTCGAGCCCCACCACTTCGACTACCGCCTGGCGCTGCCCGCGGAGCGCGAGGTGGAGCGCGCGCTGCACGCAGGCCAGCTGAGCCACGCGCGCGAGGTGGCCGAGCGCGAGGCCACGCTCCACCCCGAGAACGCTCACCTCGGGATGCTGGCGCTGCGCGTGGTGGCCGCCGAGGGCGACACGGAGGGCGCCATCACGCAGCTGGAAGCGCTCCGCGAGACGGCGCCCCGCAACCCGCTGGTGGAGGCCGAGCTGCTGCACACCGCGGCGCTCATCGCGCTGGGCAGCGGCGACCCCGAGCTGCTGGGACGGGCCGTGCAAGCGGTGCGGAGCGCCATGGAAGCGGGCGGCGCGGCCCCGAGCTACCTGGCCACACTGGGCGCGCTGCTGTTCGAGCAGGGTCGCATGCAGGAGGCGTTCGATGCGCTGCAGCTGGCCTACAAGGGCACGCGCGACCCGCTGCTGGAGGACCACTGCGTGGCCTACCTGGCGCTGGTCACGCGGGCGCTCGGGCGCACCGAGGACCACACCCGCTTCGCGCGTGAGCTGACGCGCCGGGGTACGCACGAGCACCTGCGCCGGCGGCTGGTGGAGGGGTAGACGCGACCGTTGTCGTTGTCGTTGTCGTTGTCGGCGACGGCGACGGCGACGGGTTTCAAGCCGGGGTGCCCATTGACCCTTGAATCAAGCACGTTCTCGACCCAGCGAGAGTCCGCCGAGCCTCTTCGGGCCGGGATTCGTCGCCGTCGCCGTCGCCGTCAAAGACCACGACAACGTAGAGGAATTGTCCTGGGGGGCACCGTTCGGAGCGGGCGTGTCATGCTCCTGCCCGTGTCGTCCCCGCGTCCACGCCTCCTGCCTTGGTGCAGCCTCGCTCTGCTCATCGCCGTGGTCGCGTGCACGCCAGCCACGGCCACCGCCCAGTGGCAGACCGATGACGGCGGCCTGTGGGGCGCGCGGCGCTGCCAGTCCCGCAACCTCATCTCGGCGGGCCTGGTGCTGGGCGCCTCGGGGCTGCCGCTGCTGCAGCGCGAGGAGCACGCGGCCGCTGGCGTGGGCGTCATGCTGGCGGGCACGGCCATCGCTGCCACGGGCGTGGGGCTGCGCATCCGCCTGCACGGGGACCCGGGTCGCGACGGCGAGCACGATCTGTGGCCCGAGGACCGCTGTCAGGCGCGCTCCATGAGCATCCGCGGCAGCCTCTATCTGCTGACGGCCATCATCACCACGGTGCGCTTGCTGCGGCTGCCCGACGACGTGGGCACGCGGGGTTCACGCGCCGTGGTGGCGCTCATCAGCATCGTTCCACCTGCCCTCATTGGGCTGGTGTTCACCGCGCTCGGGCTGCGGCGCCTGCGGCAGCTGGGGCCCCGGCCCGCGGCCGAGCTGGCAGGGGGCGCCGAGTTCACGTTGATGGTGGGCTACCCCTTCGCGTTCTGAGCGCGGCTCGCTTCAGCGGGCCTTGAGCTGGCCCTTGAGCTCCTTCGCCGCGAGCGCGTAGCCCCCGTCTGCGCCGTCCACGAAGTGCACGTGGTTCCCGTCGTAGCCGTCGATGACGCACGTCATGAGCGCGGTGTCGGAGGTGTGGATGCCGAAGCACAGCCGTCCCGCGCGGTGCTCAGCCGACAGGCGCTCGCGCAGGGCAGCCAGCGCGGCGGGCGACGCGTCCAGCACCATGCGCAGCGTGTCGTCGAACTTGCGGTAGTCGGTGTTGGCCACCACCTCGTCGACGTACTTGCTTCCGTCGAACCCCGCCAGCTCGCGCCCCGTGCGCATGAGCGTGCGACCCAGCCACGCCATGACGCGGATCTTGAGGCGCGTCAGGTACAGGCCCACGCCGGCGCGCTTGCCGCTCACGAGGCGCGCCTCCTGCTCGAAGGCCTTGGGCCCGCTGGCCAGGTGCAGGCCCGCATGATGAACCGGGCGCGCGCCCACACCCAGCACCTCGTCCACCAGCTGGATGGTGGAGAGATAGACGCGCGCGGCCTCCTCCGGATCCGACGATGCGGCCTGCACCAGGAGGCTCACGAACTGCCCGGCGCGGTTGGGGACGGGCTGCCAGCGGCACTCGAAGCCGGTGAAGTCGGCCGTACGAGGCCCGTCGCTGGAGACGGCATAGCGCGCGCCCAGCTCGGGGTGCTTCACCAACCGCTCGGCCTCGGCCAGCGCGCCGCCCGCGAACATGGCCAGCGCCACGTGCTCGCTCGCGCGGAAGCGCGCCACCAGCAGCGGGTGGCCGCCCTCGCGCAGCTCGCCCACGCTCACGATGCCGGCGCGCATGCCCAGCTCGAACGCGCTGGTGGCCAGGTCTTGCAGCCCACGCAGCGCCACCTCCACACCGGGCAACAGCGCCGTGGGGCACAGCAGCGTGGCGCCGTCACCCCCGAACACGAACGGGATGTCGACCCCGGGCAGCGCATTGCGCACCGCCACGATGGACGCCACGCCCAGGCTGTTCACGTCCTTGTAGCGGCCGGCCTCGATGGCGCGCGTGGAGCCCTGCACGTCCGTGATGATCACCGACCAGTCGTCGGGCACCTGCGTGTAGAGCGAGAGGTCGGCCACGTCGACGAAGTGCTCGATGGCGTTCAGCTGGCGATAGAACGCGTGCGAGTCGGACATGGTCCGAGTCTCTTTGGCCGCGCGTCGCGCTGTCAACAAGTGGTTCGGGGGACACGCGGCCCGCGATGGGCGTATCCTCTCTGCATGAGCCCCTCCGCGCGCCTCGCCTCCCTGTTGTTCGTGGTCTCGGTGATCGTCGCGTGCGGGTCGGGTGCCAGCAGCCAGCCTACCCAGGGCCAGCCCGAGGCGCAGCAGCAGCCGCAGCCTCGCCCCGTGGCGTCGCCCGTCGCGGCCACCCCCGTGGCGTCGCCATCCGGTGGGACCGCCACGCCTGTTGCGGCGCCTGCGAGCGACATGCCGGCGCCCGCCACCCGCGCGGGAGAGGCCTTGGCCGCGCACAACCGCTACCGAGCACAGCACTGCGCCCCGCCCTTGCGCTGGTCGCCCACCATCGCCGCCGCGGCTCAGCGCTATGCGGACGAGCTCGCCGCCAACGGCTGCGCGTTCGAGCACAGCAGCAGCGGCTACGGCGAGAACCTCATGCGCTTCTCGCCCGTGGGCTCTCGCGATCCGGCCTACGTGGTGGAGGCCTGGTACCGCGAGGCGGCCAACTACAACTTCAGCCGTCCGGGCTTCGCCATGAACACCGGCCACTTCACCCAGGTGGTCTGGCACACCAGCACCGAGCTGGGCTGTGGCTTCGCGGTGTGCAACGGCGGCGAGACGTGGGTGTGCAACTACTCGCCGCCCGGCAACATGCAGGGCGCGTTCCCCGAGAACGTGCGGCCCACCTGCCAGTAGCCTCAGTTGAGCAGGTCTTCCGAGGCCGACGACGTGCGCGCCAGGAAGTCGCTCAGGTGCTCCACGATGGCGTCCATGCGCTCGGTGACGTTGGTCATGGTCAGCAGCTCGTACTGCGACTCCACGTCCCCGTGGATCATGGCGCCAAGGCGGTTCGAGAACTCGGCCGGCTCCGGGTGCAGGTCCAGCTCCTCGCGCAGCAGTGCGGCCAGCTTGGGGTTCTTGAGGCGCAGGCTCATCATCAGCCCGCGCACGGCCTCGAACGAGCGGCGCGTGGCGCCCGGGTCGGGGTCCACGTCGGGCACGGCCTCGGCGCGCACCTCACGATACGGCTCGGAAGTGCGGTGCTCCGTGAGCACGCGCGCGCGGCCCACGCCCTCGAGCAGGATGTGGAAGCGGCCGTCGGGCAGCTCTTCCCACTCCGTGATGGCGCCCACGCCCACGTACGGACGCACGAGCGGGCGCTGCGCCGCGTCCACTTCGCCGCTCGGATGAAGCGTGGCCATGGCGATGTAGCGCTCGTGATCGAGCGCCTGCCGCGTCATGGCCCGGTAGCGAGGCTCGAAGATGTGCAGCGGCATGGGCATCGCCGGGAGCAGCACCACGCGGGGCAGCGGGAAGATGATCAGGCGTTCGAGCTGGGCGACGTCCATCGGCGGTAGTCTAGCCCTGGGTGCCGCTCAAGGCTTCCGGGACGTCCACCAGTCCTGAAATTCCTCGTAGTCGATGGTGCCCTCTTCATCCACGTCGATGATGTCGAAGAGCTTCTCGGCCTCGGCCATGCCCATCTCGATCCCGAGCGAAGCGATCAGCTCGCGGAACTCCATCAGGTCGATCTCGCCGTTGCCGTCTTTGTCGTACTGACTGAATGCGGTGTTCGTGTCGGTCATGGTCTCTCCGTAGCGGGCCGAAGGTACGGGACGCAGCGGGCTGGTGGCAACGGGCATGTACAGGGGTCCACTGGGCCCGGCGCTGGAGGGCAGAACTTGGTGAGTGGGGGTCTGGGGGGTATACCTAACCGGTGAATCGCTTTCTGAACGCGCTACTGTGCCTCCTGACCGTCTCTGCGGGCTCCGCGCGGGCGCAGACGGTGGACGAGTTCCTCGACGGAGCGCGAGAGCATCCCTCCGTGGATGCCGCGCAGTCGGACGTGGAAGTCGCGGAGTCCTCGGCACGGGGGGCGCGCTTCGCCCTGCTGCCCAGCCTGGAGGTCACGGGCACCTACACGCGCAACCAGTTCCCTCAGGCGTTCACCCTGCCCGCCCCTTCCGGCCCGGGTCAGGAGGTCACCATCATGGCGCGCGACCAGCTGGACGCCGTGTTCGGCTCGCGCGTCACGCTGCTGGACGTCATCGCCTGGCGCCGCCTGGGGGGCACCGACGCTGCGCTCGAGGCCGCCGAGGCGGGCGCGCAGGTCACCCTGCGTCGGCTCGAACGCGACGTGCTCACCGAGTTCTACCGCTGGGTGGGCGGGAGCGCGCTGCTGGGGTCCTCCGAGGAGCAGCTGGAGGTGGCGCAGGCCGCGCACCGCTTGATGTCGGTGCGCATGGAGGCGGGCCTGGCCACGCCGCTCGACGTGGAGCGGGCGGCGCTGGACGTGTTGGTGGCCGAGCAGATGGTGCTCGAGGCCCGCCAGACGCAGCTCCAGGCCGCGCGCGCGCTAGAGCTGCTGACCGGCGTGCGGGCCACCACTCCGCCCGAGCTGGAAGCCAGCACGGAGCCTCCGGAGCCGCTCGAGGGGATGCTGGTGGACGCGAGCCAAATTCCGGACGTTGCCCTTGCCGAGGCCAGCGCCCGCGCCGCAGACGCCGCCGCCCCTCCCCTCTGGTACGCGTTCGTGCCGCGTGTGGACGCCTTGTTCACCGAAGAGCTCACCAACGCACCGGCCTTTGGACAGCGGGCCCGCTGGACCCTGCAAATCCAAGCCGCCTGGAGGATCGACCTGGCGTCGCTCGAGACCCTCCGCGCCAACGTCGCCTCGGCCAACGCCGCGAACTCCCGTGCTCGGGCCACGTCGCTCGCCGCCGTGGACGCGCTGGGCCGCGCGCACCTGCAGGTGGAAACGGCCCTCGCGCGCACCACCACGGCCACGGCCCGGCTCGCGCTGGCGCGCCGCACCTTCGAGCTGGCCCGCGTGGAGCTCGGCGCCGGACGGGTGACCACCCTGACCTTCTTCCAGGCGCGCCGCGACTTCGCGGACGCCGCCGCCAACCACGTGTCCTCCGTGGCCGAGCTCGCGCTCGCACGTCACCTGCTGCGTCTCGCCGGCTCTGCGGGGTCCCTCTGATCGGAGGTCGCGCCCTGGCCATGGCTCGCGCCGGTGTGAAGATGATGCTTCACGACCGCGTGCAGCTCATTGCCACCACCTGCGGCGTGGTGTTCGCGGTGGTGCTGTCCACGCAGCAGCTGGGCATCCTGTACGGGCTCTTCCACAAGAACACCATGCTGATCGACAACGGCGGCGCGGACATCTGGATGATGCCGCGCGGCACGCAGCTGGTGCAGCGCGGCAGCGTGTTGCCCGAGAGCGCGCTCTCGCAGGCGCGCTCCACGCCAGGTGTGCTGGTGGCCGAGCCGCTGGTGTTCGGGCCGGGCTCCGTGGCGCGCCCCGACGGCGGCACCGAGCAGGTCATCCTGATCGGCACGTCGCTGCCCAACTCGCTCGGCGGCCCGTGGAACATCGTAGCCGGAGACGCCAACGCGCTCTACGAGCCCGACACGCTCACCTTCGAGGTGGCTCAGCGCCAGAAGCTGGGCAACCTCAACATCGGCTCGGTGCGCGAGGTGAATGGGCGCCGCGTGCGCGTGGGGGCCTTCACGTGGGGGCTCGTGCCCTTCGGGCCGGCCTATTCGTTCGCCGAGATCGGCCTCGCGCGGGACCTCACGTCCACGCGCGCGGGTCGCTTCCATTTCGTGTTGGTGCGCGTGCAACCGGGCGCGGATCTCGACGCGGTCACCGCAGAGCTCCAAGCGCGCGTGCCGGAGGTGCAGGTCTGGACCAGCCAGCAGTACCACGACACCGTGGTGAACGCGCTGCTCGCGCAGCAGCTGGGCATCACCTTCGGGAGCTCGGCCGCGCTCGGGCTCTTCGTGGGCCTGGTCATCGTGGCGCTCTCCATGTTCTCGAGCGTGGTGGACCACCAGCGCGAGCTGGGCACGCTCAAGGCCATTGGCTGCCGCACGCGCGACCTGGCGGTCATGCTCTTCGCGCAGGCCGTCATGTACGGGCTGCTGGGCTCGCTGGTGGGGCTGGCCGTGGCCGCGCAGCTCACGGCGCTGATGCGTTCGCCGAACCTGGCCGTCATGCTCCCCATCGGCGTGATCATCAGCGTCCCCTTCGTGATGACGGGCATCTGCCTGGTGAGCGCCACGCTCGCGCTCAACCGCATCCGCAAGCTGGAGCCGGGGATGGTGTTCCGATGAGCAGCGTCAGTCAGGCGGACCTCGCCATCTCGGTGCGCAAGGTGTCGAAGGTGTTCGGCAAGGGGAAGCTGGCCTACCAAGCGCTCACCGAGGTGGACCTCGAGGTGGTGCGGGGCGAGATCATGATGCTGGTGGGCCCCTCGGGCAGCGGCAAGACCACGCTCCTGTCCATCATGGGCTGCGTGCTGCGCGTCTCCTCCGGCGAGGTGGACCTGCTGGGCGAGAGCATCGTGGACAAGTCCGAGCACGCCCTGGCCGACCTGCGGCTGCACAAGATCGGCTTCATCTTCCAGGCGCACAACCTGCTGCCAGGCCTGAGCATCCGCGACAACGTGTCGCTGCCGCTCGAGGTGGGCGGGCAGTCCCGCAGCAAGGCCCTCGCGCGCGCCGACGCCATGCTGGCCGAGGTGGGCCTCGGCGACAAGCGCACCAGCCGCCCGGATCAGCTCTCGGGCGGCCAACGCCAGCGCGTGGCCATCGCGCGGGCCCTGGCGCCCGAGCCGCCGCTGGTCTTCGCCGACGAGCCCACCGCCGCGCTCGACGCGGAGAGCGGCCTGAAGGTCACCGAGATGCTCAAGACCACCAGCCGCGCGCACGGCGCCACCGTGGTCATCGTCACCCATGACCCGCGCATCTATCACCTGGCGGATCGCACCGTGCACATCGAAGACGGCCGCATCGCGACGAAGCCGGAGGCTGCATGAAGAAGACCCCCAAGCGTTTGTTGACCACGGCCGTGGGCCTGGCCGTGCTCGTAGCCATGGTGTTCAGCATCGGGCGCATGGCCACCTCGGACCCCACGCTGGCGCGCTTCAGCGACCGGCGCGCCGCCAACGTGGACGTGGAAGCCGAGTCCGATGTGCGCGTGGATCCACCGCCCGAGTGGGCGCACGTGTCCGGCAACGCCGTGGTGGAGCCCAAGGGCGGTGAGCTCGCCATCGCGGGTGCGGTGCCCGGCTCCATTGGTCAGATCGCCGTGCAGGAAGGCGAACGCGTGCAAGCAGGCGCACTCATCGCGGGGCTCCGCACGGAGCTCGAGACCGCCGCGCTGGCCGAGGCCGAAGCGCGCGTGGCGGCCGCGCATGCCACCTGGCGCCGCGCCGTGACGGGTCCGCGGGCCGAGCAGATCGAGTCGGCGTCCGCTGCCGAAGCGGCCTCGCGTGCGCGCGCCGAGTCCAGCCAGCTGGCGCTGCAGCGCCTGCAGGTGGTGGCTCGCGCCGGCGGCGTCAGCCCAGACGAAGTGGACCGCGCGCGCCTCGCGGCCTCTGCCGACCAGTCCACCGTGAACCAGTCCAGCGCCAACCTGGCCGACCTGGTGCGCGGCACACGGCGCGAGGACATCGCGAAGGCCCACGCCGAGTACATCGCCGCCCAGGCCAACCGGGACGCCGCAGCGGCCTCGCTCGACCTCCGCTTGGTGCGTGCCCCGCGCGACGGGGTGATCCTGGAGCTCCCCTACGACGTGGGCGAGTACTACCAGCCCAGCGGCGCGCCGATGGCCTACTTCGGCGACACGTCCACCATGCAGGCGCGCATCGCCGTGGACGAGCGCGACCTGGGCCAGGTCATCACGGGCGCCGCCGCCGTCTGCCGCGCCACCGCCTTCCCAGGCCGCGACTTCGCCGGCACCGTGCACCGCATTGGCCAGCGCGTGGCACCCAAGGCGCGACGCGGCGGGCAGCCGGACGAGCTCTCCGACACACGCACCGTGGACGTGCTGGTAGACCTCGAGACCGCCGACGGGCTGCTCTCGGGGCAGCGCATGGTGTGCTACCTGCGCGTCCCCGGAGCCGCGGACACCGAGTGAGAGCGTGACGCGCGCTCAGAGCGCGAGGCGCATGAGGTACGCGTCCTGTCCGCCGAGCGCCGTCTGGCCCAGCAGCGCTGCGGTCACGTAACCCACCGCGTGCGGAACGCCGTCGGCGTCCACGGCGACATCGCGCGCCACGTCGCCGCTCGTGGTGCCCAGCTGCCGCAGCGCGCCCAGGGTCCCATCGGCCGAGACCCGCGCCACCACGATGTCTTGGCTGCCCGCGGACGCTTGTCCGGCGAACGTGCCGCTGGTGCTTCCCGCGACCACCACCCCTCCGGTGGGGTCGAGGGCGATGGCGCTCGCGAAGTCCGAGCTGGTGCTGCCGAACATGGTGGCCCACAGGTCGGCGCCATCGTCGTCGAGGGCCACCACGAAGATGTCGAGTCCGCCCACGCGCGGCCCTGCGCCGAAGGTACTCGTGCTGTGCCCCGTGACGTAGACGGTCCCCGACGCGTCCACCACCACGTCCGTGGCGAACTCGGAGCCCGTGGTGCCGAGCTGCCGCGCCCAGACGTCGCTGCCGTCGGTGAGCGACAGCGCGATGGCAATGCCGTCCAGCGCGTCGCCGGCGTTGGTCTCGCCCGGCAGTGCCCCAGTGGTCCACCCGGCGATGTACACGCGCGTGTCGGTCAGGAAGAGACCGCCGCAGCTGGTGTCTGCCGTGGACGTGAGCACCCGCGTCCAGGTCACGTCCCCATCCACGTCGAAGCGGCGCACCACGATGTCGGCGGCGCCGGGCGTGGGGTCGTTTCCGTCGAGCACGCCCTCGATGACGCCCAGGAAGTAGGGGTTCCCGTCCGCGTCCACGGCCACCGCGCGCGCGTAGTCGGCGAGGTCGCTGCCGAACGGCACCGTCCAGACGAGCACACCGTCGGTGGTGTACTTGCGCAGGACGACCTCTTGGCCGACGTCGAGAATGTCCGGCTTCGTCTGGCCCACCACGTACACGTGGCCCAAGTCATCGAGCGCCACCGCGTTGGCCATGTCGAAGCCCGCCGTCCCGAACTGCTCGGTCCACAGCAGCGCACCGTCTGGATCGAACTTCTGGAGGTAGCCGTCGGTCTCTCCCAGGTGCAGCTCGCCGGCGAGCGCACCCGTGACCCGGCCAACGACATACGCGTTGCCTTCGGCGTCGAGGACCACGCCAATGGCTTCGTCATCGGTGGCGGTGCCGACCTGGGGGTTCCACTCCTCCGCGACACAGGTGCGGTCGAGGACGGCGGAGCCTGCTTCGCCCTCGACGAAGCGATCCTCGCACATGGTCCAGGGCTCACACGTCGCGGCGTTGGTGCCCGTGGAGAAGCTCTCCGCGGCGCACGGGTCGCAGACGGTGTCAGCGCTGGGAGTGCCCAGCGTGGCCCGCAGGGTCCCAGGCAGGCAGTTGGCGTGGGTGACGCAGGCCGCAGCGTTCGTGCCTGCCGCGAAGGAGCCGGTTGCACAGGGGCTGCACACTTGGTTCGCCGTGCTGGTGCCTGCGGCGCTCACGAAGTTGCCGGGCATGCACAGGGTGACGGCCATGCACATGCTGGCGTTGGTCGTGGTGGAGTACGTGCCTGTTCCGCACGTGGTGCACAGGCGGTCGACAGTCGGCGCGCCGCTCGCCTGCTCGTACTCGCCGGCCACGCAGTCCGTGAACGCCGCGCACGCCGTCGCGTTCGTGGTCGCGGAGAACGTGCCCACGGCGCACGCGGCGCACTCTCGGTCGGCGGTGGGTGACCCGCTCGCGGACACGTACTCCCCCGCGGCGCAGGTCGACCACGCCACGCACGCCGTGGTCGCGTCACCGTCGGCGTCGAACGTGCCGGCTGCGCACGGGTCAGGGTCGTTGGCCTCGCCGCAGCCCGCTACCAACGCCAGCGCCAACACCACCACGCGCAGACATGCGCTCGAGAGCCGTCCGAGATTCATCCGATTCACTCCGTGGGCTCAGGGGGTGCCCGTTCCGAGAAGGGGCCCAGCCTAGCGATATATAAGGAGAGAATCCATCAGCATACGAAGTTTCCAATACCACCACACGAGTGATGGAGGCTGGCGGACAGCCCAGCGGAAGCGAGGATTCCGAGCTTGACGCGGACGCAGCGGGCCTGAGGAGACTCCCCGTCATGGACCCCCAGCACCACCCCTGCAGCACCGAACTTCGCGCGCCACGCAGCGTGCCCCTCGATGGTGCACGGCTGCTGTTCGATCCGCGCACGGGCCTGAACCTCCGGGTGGAGGGGCCATCCACGCGTGGTCTCGTGCGCACCGCGCCGCGCGTGGTGCTGTTTGGGATCACGAACCAGTGCAACCTGCGCTGCTCCTTCTGCTCGCGCGACAGCTCGGCGCCGAGCGAGTGGACGCCCGATAGCGCCTTCGAGATGTTGACTGGGCTCGCGGAGCGCGGCGTGCTCGAGGTGGCGTTCGGAGGTGGCGAGCCGCTCGCGTTTCGCGGCTTCGATGCGCTGGTGGAGCGCTTGGCCACCGAGACCTCCCTCGCCGTGCACATCACCACCAATGGCGTGCTGCTGACCACCGAGCGGCTGGCCCGCATCGCGCCCCACCTGGGCGAGGTTCGCCTCTCCATCTATGACGACACCCCTTGGCCAGAGCGCGTCGCAGCGCTGGCAGACGCGCCGGTGCAGTTTGGGGTGAACCTGCTGGTGACTCCGGACCGAGTACCCGCGCTGGGCCCCACCCTTCATCGCCTCGAAGAGCTGGGTTGCCGAGACGTGGCGGTGCTGCGCTACGGGCCCGGATGCGACCCAGCAGCTGAGCCGCAGCGATGAGCGGCGGGTCGAGGCCGCGATTCGAGCCACCGGCATGAGCGCGCGTCTCTCGGTGTGCTTCGGCGAGCATCTCGGAGCACTTCCGCGCCTGTTCGATGGCGACGGTCCGAGCAGCGACTGCGGCGCGGGCGGTGAGTTCCTGGTGCTGACCTCCGAGCGCGCCGTGAAGCAGTGCTCGTTCGCATCCGGCGGCACACGCGTCGAGACCGCCGATGACGTCTTGCGGGTGTACCGTGACGAGCGGGCGCGCCTGCAAGCCCCTGTCGCGAAGCTCGGGTGTGCACGCGCGCACGGGATGCACGATGGAGGCCCCCATCCTCAGGCCCCTCAGGCAGAGGCAGACGTCGACACCCTGCGGGTGTGGCAGGGCTTCTCGGGCAACAACAGCGGCGACTGCGTGCTGGTCGGCAGGTTCGAGCGCGCGAACGATGCGCGGGCGTTCGTCGCCAGCCTGGAGAGTGGGTTCGTCCCGGGCAACGCATATGGCGAAGCCTGGAAAGCGCTGTTGGCGGCCGCCGGACCGACCACCGAGGCGGGCGAGTCCGCGCCGGAGGTGCTCGTGGCCGTCGGTCGCAGCGTGCTCGCGCGGACGTGGATGGCAGTCGACGACGACTTCCCCTCGCTGCGCGCGCTGCTCTGGAAGCAGGGCGGACGCGCAGTGGTGAGCGCCGTTCACGAGCATGACCCCGTGGTGCTCGTGGCTGGCCTCGGGTTCACGGACCCCGCCTCGTTGGAGGCTGCAGAGGTCGCGCTGGCGATCGACGACGTGGGCCAATTCGCTCGACGCGGACTGTCGCTGCTGGGCACTCTGGCCCCGCCAGGGCCGGAGGACTTCACCACGCAGGTGGAGACGCTCGAACGCGTCGCGGCTGCGCAGCGCGGGGTGCTGGCTGCCGAGCTGGCGGTCATCCCCGAAGCCTCGCGGGTGCCGCTCGCGCGCGCGTTCTCGGCACGTCCAGCTGCTGGACCCGAGTACATGCTCCTGAGGTTCTACGATGCAGAGCACGCGGCCGAGTTCGCGGCGGCGGCCGACACTCGGGTCGCAGCTGCGGGGCGCACCGTGCTCGCGCCGGTGGAAGGAAGCGGCCGTCATCAAGCGCTGCGTGCGAGCGCGCGGGGCGGTGTCGCCACTGTTCTTCCCGGCCCGTTGGTGACCTTCGAGACCACGTTCTACTACCCGGAGCGTGAGCGAACCGTCGCTGCGGAGAGGCTCACCCAGGAGCTGCGTGCCGAGCTCGGATCCGATGGCGTAGCGTCACTGCGGGCCCACTGGCGCTCGGCCGTGGGGACGGTGACCACCTCCGAGCCGTTCACCGTCTTGCCGTTTCTCCAGGCGTTCGCCGATGCCCGCCAGCTCGTGCTGTGGGTGGACGCTCATGTGGAGCGACCGCTGGTCGAGGCCTTGGCGCGAATTGACGTGGACCTCGCGAGCCTTCTCCGCGAGCGGACCCGGTGAGGCGTTCGTACCGAGCGGTTGCGAGGCCTCTTCGAGTTCCCCCTTGGTAGGATCACACCGTGTGTAACTTCATCACCGCGACCCTTCCCGCGGGCGCAGACACTCCCGCCTTCCGAGCGGCCGTGGACGTCGCTGGGCTCTGCTTCGCACCGCTCGGGAACCGCCACATCCAGACCCAGCTTCACCCGACGGAGGCCTACTTCCACGCAACGCGTGCCCACTGCGACTGCTCTTCGGGTCTCGGGCGCCGTCCCGATGCCCGGCAGGTAGACGACCAGTCCAAGAAGCTGCGCGCGAGGGGTTGGAGCGAAGCGAAGATCGCCGCCTGGCAGCGCACCCAGGGCCCACGTCCGAAGTCCAGAGAAGAGCTCGAACAAAGGGGCGACCTGACCCTGGACAACTGGCTCACCTTCCTCCGGAGCGTGCTCCCGCGGGCAGGATACGTGGGTCTGCTTCAGCACCAGTATCGCTCCTCGACAGTGGACGAACGCTTCGAAATCACGCGCGAGCAACGCAGGGTCTCCGAGCTGGAGAAGCAAGTCTTCCCCTGGCGGGAGAATGTGCTCTACGAGATCGTTGCGGGCTGAGCGCTCACCCCGTGGGGCTCGCGTGCCGCATGCGCTGGGCCAGTGAGATGATGGACTTGGTGATCGTCGCCCGCGCCACCAGCCGGTCTCCCGCGGCGGCCTCCACGGAGACGAACGCCAGCGTGCGGCCGCGCTTGTCCACGTGTGCACGGAACGTGACCTCGCTGCCTGTCGGCGCCGTGGCCACGATGGAGAAGTGCGCGTCGTGCGTGACAGCCGCCTCGTCCGTGCCGAGCATGAGCGCCACCGCGAACCACGCGCTGCAGTCCAAGAGGCCATACAGCTCGGTGCCGTTCAGCTGCCCGGTGCCGCCCGCCAGGGCCTCGGTGACCGTCACGCTGCCCACCGCATCACCGGGCACGCACTCGGAGAGCTCGTAGCCGCAGCGCGCCAGGAAGGGCAGCTTGGTCGCGTAGGACATCACCTCGCGCTGGGCCGCGAGATCGAGGGGCGTGTCGGTAGCCATCCCGCGAGGATAGCTAGGTTCGCGCGCGCATGCGGTTGTTCCGTGGCCATGCGCTCACTCTACCGGGGTTGTTCCTTCGCTCCCAAGCTCCCCGTTGACCCTGGGGTCAGAGGGGCGTTCCCTATGGACATGCGCAACCCACTGGTCCTGTCGCTCTTCTACAGCGGCGCTTCCGCGTTCCTCTCGGCCTGCGGGGGCTCACCGCCCACGGAGGCCGCGTCGAGCGAGAGTTCGAGCACGGCGCCCACCGCCGGTGAGGAGCCCGCGCGCCCAGCAGCTCCCCGCTACACGGTGCACGAGTGGGGCCTGGTGGACGTGGCGGCCGATGGCAGCGTGGAGCTGGCCACCGGTCCGGGCCAGGCCAACCTGGCGCCCCCGCACCCACACCCGGTCGTGACCCCCGACTCAGGTCACGGCATGGCGCGCAAGCCGGTGCTCTACTTCCACCTCATCGACGGCGAGGTGCAGGTCAGCGTGTCGGCCACCATGACGTTCGGCAGCATGCTGGAGCGCTTCCCGGCCACCGCCATGAACGGGCCCGACCTGCGCTGGGATCAGGTGCGCATCGTGGGCCGCGCGTGCGGCGCCCACACCTACCCCACGGTGGGAAGCGCGGGCTGCCAGGGCATCGCGGACAACTACTGCGAGGCCGCGGAGCTCGCCACCTACGAGGCCAGCGACGCGAGCTGCCTGGTGGTGGACGGGCGCGACTACAACCACCTCTTCTACCGAGGCGGCGGCCGGGGCATGAGCGTGCCCATCACGGTCACGCGGAACGGCGGCGACCTCACCGTGAACAACGCGAGCGCGTTCGCCATCCCGCTGGCGCTCTCGGTGTCCACCGACACGGGCAGCCGGCGTGATCGACGCGCGGCGCCTCCGGCCGTCAACATCCGCCGCTTCGGCCGCATCCCCGCAGGCACCAGCACCGAGTTCCACGAGTCCATCCCGGTGGACCAGGCGCTCACCATGGTGCGCGCCGAGCTGGGCCTGCTGGGGCTCACCGGCCCGGAGATCCAGGCCTTCATGAACGCGTGGGAGCAGGCCGTGTTCCGCGCCCCCAACGTGGGCACCAGCGTGATCTACCTGCTGCCGCCCGAGCTGGTGGACGCCGTGAGCACGCTGTCGCTCACGCCACCTCCGGAGGCCACGCGGCGCGCCATGATGGTGCGCGTGGAGATCTGAGCGGGGCGCGGCTCCAAGTGCCTCGTCGCAGCGGTCTTGACCGGGTTGGCGACGGGCCGTTGATGGGCACCCACGGCTGAAGCCGTGGGCAGCAAACCAGGTGATCGTGCTTCCGAAAGTCCCCCGCCTGTCGGCGGCGGACTACGTGGCGGACAGCAGGGTGTGTTCTACCCAAGGTGGCCGGACACATGGGTCGCCACTCGAGCTGGGCCATCCTCTGCAGGAGGATGCGCCCGACTACCCTCTGTAGAGCGGTGGCCAACTTCGACCACGCAGTCCGACCCCCGAGGGGCGGACTTTCGGCAGGTCCAGGCCTGGTTTGCTGCCCACGGCTTCAGCCGTGGGTGCCCATTGTCCCTTGCTGCAAGGCGAGTCGGTGATCGCACTGCCTACGAGAGGAAGATCTGGGCCAACCCCGGGAGCGCCTCCGCGCCATACGACACTGCGCCCACAGGCACGCGCCCCTCGACGGCCTCGATGACGCGGGCCGTCCATGTGGGCCCGAATGCGCCGCAGAGCTCGATGAGCTGGACGCCCTCGGCGAGCAGCTGCGCTGCAGCCGCCGGCCCCTCCTCGGGGGAAGCGATGCCCACGATGCTCATCTCGAACGAGCGGGATGAGAGCTGCTGCCGAGCGTCGAGCTCGGCGCCGACCACGATGAATCCGAATCGATGGAGTGCCATGCCACGAACCTAGCGCCGCGTGGTCCGTGCCTCCACGACTGTTGTGGACTACATTCAGACCCATAGGGTCTATTCATGCTCGACCTCGATCGCGTCCATGCATTCACGGTGGTGGCCAAGCACGAGAACGTCTCGCGCGCGGCCGAGGAGCTGCACATCTCCCAGTCGCCGCTCAGCCGTCAGGTCCTGGCGCTCGAGGCCGAGCTCGGGGTGCAGCTCTTCACGCGCACGCGGAAGCGGCTGCGCCTCACCGCGGAGGGACGGGCGTTCCTGGCAGACGCCCACCGGCTGCTCGAGCACGCGGCCTCGGTGGAGGCGCGTCGCCCCACACCGCTGACTGTTGGATACGTGCCCGCGGCGGTGCATGGTGGGGCGCTCCCGCGTGACCTCGAGCGTTGGCGGCGCAAGCACCCCGAGCAGCCCATCCGCCTCCGCGCGATGCGCACGTCCGAGCAGCTGGACGCCCTGGCTTCGGGCGCCATCGACGTGGCGTATGTCCATGCCTCAGCGGCCGGCCTCGAGAGCACGCTCGTGCTCCAGGAACGCTTCGTGCTCGCCGCGCCACGTCGAGGGAAGCCCGCCGCCCTGCTGAGCGAGCTCCCGCTCATCTGGACATCCGGGTCCGCTCACGCGCTCGGAGAGCTGCGGGACGCCTGCGCCAGTCTCGGCGCCACGCCCGATCTCGGCATCGAGGCGCACGACCCGTTCGTGGTCCTCGAGCTCGTGGCGGCCGGTCTCGGGGTCTCGCTGGTGCAGGCGAGCCTGCGGCGCCGAGCGCCGGACGGGGTGCGCTTCGTGGCGCTGCCCGAGACCTTCCCGCTCGACGTGCGCGTGTACCGAGCCGTGGCGCCACACCTCGCGGAGCAGGCGGCCACGGTGTTCCGCCCAGCTCCTGCGCCGCGTGGCGCCTGACGTCCGGTGGGTCGCGCTCTCAGAGGCGCTCGAACACCGCCGCGATGCCCTGACCGCCGCCGATGCACATGGTCACCAGCGCGTAGCGACCGCCCGTGCGGCGCAGCTCGTAGATGGCCTTGATGGCCAGGAACGCGCCGGAGCAGCCGATGGGGTGGCCCAGCGCGATGGCGCCGCCGTTGGGGTTGGTCTTGGCTGGGTCCAGCCCGAGCCCGCGCGAGACGGCAATGGCCTGCGCCGCAAAGGCCTCGTTGGACTCGATGACGTCCATCTGGTCGAGCGTGAGGCCGCCCTTCTTCAGCGCCAGCTTGGTCGCCGGGATCGGGCCCTCGCCCATGATGTGGTTGGGCACGCCCGCCACCGCATAGGACACCAGGCGCGCGAGCGGCGCGTTGCCGGCCCCCGCGGCCACGGCAGCGTCCGCCATCACCAGGAACGCGGCGCCATCGTTGATGCCCGACGCGTTACCGGCCGTGACGCTGCCGTCCTTCTTGAAGGCCGGCTTCATCTTGCTCAGCGTCTCGAGCGTGGTGTCGGGGCGCACGTGCTCGTCCTTGTCCACCACCACGTCGCCCTTGCGGGTCTTCTTGGTGATGGGGACGATCTGCGAGACGAAGCGCCCGTCGGCGATGGCCGCTGCGGCGCGCCGGTGCGACTCGACCGCCAGCTGGTCCTGCTCTTCGCGGGTGATGCCCCACTTCTCCACCAGGTTCTCGGCCGTGATGCCCATGTGGCCCACGCCGAACGGGTCGGTGAGCGTGTCCACCATGGAGTCGATCAGCGTGGTGTCCCCCATGCGGGCGCCGTTGCGCATCGCCGTGGACAGGTAGGCCCCCCGCGACATGACCTCCACGCCGCCGCCCACGCCGAAGTCGGCGTCGCCCAGCAGGATGTTCTGCGCCGTGGTCACGATGCCCTGCAGGCCCGAGGAGCACAGGCGGTTCACGCCCATGGCCACCGAGTCCATGGACAGCCCCGCCTGGATGGACGCCACGCGCGCCACGTAGGCGAAGCGCGGGCCGGTGGGCACGCAGTTGCCCACGGTCACGTATTGGATGCGGGCCGGGTCCACGCCAGAGCGCGAGACCGCCTCTTTCATGACGGTGCCAGCCAGCTCGTGCGGCTCGATGTCCGCGAGGCTGCCGCCGAAGCTGCCGATGGGAGAGCGCGCCGCGCCCAGGATCACTACATCGCGTTGGGTCATGGCGGGACGATAGCGCGAAGCGAGTTGCAGCGCTGCGGCTGAACGCAATCGCCCAGCAGGGGGAGCGCGAGCGCGAGCCCGGGCTTGACCCGGACGACGCCCACGGCCTACCACCGCCCCATGGACTACGTCTTCCTCGGTGGCACCGGCATCCGCGTCTCAGAGCTGTGCTTCGGCACCATGTCGTTCGGGGGCGACGCCGACGAGGCCACCTCGGCGCTGCTGTACGCGCGCTGCCGAGAGGCGGGCGTGAACTTCTTCGACACGGCCGACGTGTACGCGGGCGGCGCGTCCGAGCGCATCCTGGGGAAGCTCATGGCGCACGAGCGCGACGCGCTGGTCATCGCCAGCAAGGCGTACTTCCCCACGGGCAAGGGGCCCAACGACCGGGGCAGCAGCCGGTACCACCTGACGCGCACGGTGGAGGCGTCACTCCGGCGCCTGGGGACCGACCGGCTGGACATCCTGTACCTGCACTACTTCGACGCGCGCACCGACCTCGAGGAGACGCTGCGCGGCGTGGAGCTGCTGGTGCAGCAGGGCAAGGTCCTGCACCCCGCCGTGAGCAATTGGAGCGCGTGGCAGACCGTGCAGGCGCTCGGCATCGAAGCCCACCACGGCTGGGCCAAGGTCGCCTGCCACCAGCCCATGTACAACCTGGTGAAGCGCCAGGCCGAGGTGGAGATCCTGCCCATGGCCGCCGCCATGAACCTGGGCGTGTGCCCTTACAGCCCGCTCGGCGGTGGGCTGCTCAGCGGCAAGTACAGCGCCGCGGCAGACGCCGGCACCGGCAGCGGCCGCATCACGGCGAACCCCATGTACGCCTCGCGCTACGCCGACCCGCGCGAGCACCAGACGGCCGAGGCCTTTGCGCGCTTCGCCAAGGACCGCGGCCTGCACCCGGTGAGCCTCGCAGTGGCCTGGGTGGGCGCACACCCCGCGGTCACCTGCCCCATCCTGGGCGCCCGCAACGTGGAGCAGCTGGACCCGGCGCTCGCGAGCGTGAGCATCGGGATGACGCCCGAGCTGCGCGCCGAGGTGAGCGCGCTCTCGCCCACGCCGCCGCTGGCGACGGACCGCGCCGAAGAGGCCAGCGGTCAGGGCTATGGCGCGCGCTGACTCGGCCGCGCGTTGAAGGCACCGTCCAGTGCAGCTAGCCTCGCGCGATGACCACCTCCGCCCGTGCCCTGGTTGAGAAGCTGCTCGCGTCCGACCACGCGCTCCTGCGCGAAGGGGCCGAGCGCACGCTCGACGCGCTGCTGGAGCGGCCGCTGTCGCGCTACCTGGACGACGCCGCCATGGAGACGCTGGTCACGCTGATCACGGCAGCCGTGACCGAGCCCAACACGAAGCGGGTGATCGACGCGCACGTGCACCCCGGGCTCGACCGGCAGATTGCCCGCAGCACCGCCAACGGCGAGACGCTGGGGGACCTGCTGCCGCCCGGTGGGGAGGCCACGCTGCTGGCCATCCTCGAGAAGACGCGGCTGCCGCGCGCCGAGTGGGCCGCTGGCACCGTGGACGCCGGGCTAGTGCGCAAGCTGGTGAGCCCCGTGATTCAAGACACGCTGCTGCGCTTCGCCAAGCGCCTGCCCATCCCAGGCCTCGGCGGCGACGGCGGGTCTTCCATGCCAGACCCGCTGGGCCTCGGAAAGAAGCTGCGCGACGCCAAGAACCCGCTGTCGGGCATGGGGAAGGGGCTCATGGGCGGCGTGGACAAGAAGCTGCAGTCGGTGGCCCGCGACTTCGCCGAGTCCGCCACCACGGACATGCGCAACGCGCTGGTGGAGCGCCTGCGCAGCGACGAGGGCAAGGACCTGCTGAGCCAGATCCGCGCGCACGCCAGCAAGCACCTCTTGGCGGTGCCGCTGGCCACCGTGCTGCGCGAGGTGGACGGGCTGCCGCGCGCCGACATCGAGGCGTTCATCCCCGCGGTGGCCGCGCACAACGTGGGGCGGGTGCAGCTTCACGACACGCTGCGGGCGGAGCTGCGCGCCGTGCTGGCCGTGGAGGGCGAACGCCCGCTGCGCGAGCTGCTCGAGACCTATGGGCTGCTAGCCGAGGTGAAGCGCGAGCTGCCGCCCGTGCTCACCAAGGTGGCCGCCGAGGTGCTGAGCGACGCGCCCATGCTGGAGTGGATCGAGCGCGTGCTCGCTTGAGCTTGCGCCCCGTCAGAGCTGCGCGCCTGCGCCGGGACCCACGAACAAGTCCCCGATCTCGCGCGTGACCACGGATTCCACCTCGCTCATCTGCGCCTCGATGCAGCGCGTCACCATGGGGAAGCGCTGCCAGTAGTCGGAGCGCAGCGTCTCGTCGGTGGGCGCGGGCACCTCGACCGTGCGCGTGAGCGTGGGGCCGCCCGTCGCGGTGGCGGTGATGGTGGCGGTCGTGTCGAACAGCGGGCAGACGTACGTTCGATCGTAGCGGTGCACACGGCCCCCAGCGGCCGGCCGCACGTGGAGATCCACGCGCACTCGGCCGTCGCCGTATGGACTGATCTGCACGCGCAGCGGCGGCTCCGACAGGTCGGCGCCGAGCAGCCGCGAGAAGCGGTGCTGGATGGACTCGGGGCCGCTGAAGCCCAGGGTGTACATGCCCGTGGCCGAAGCGAAGCTCCCCACTTGGTCCGAGCTTCGCGCCGTGGCGCGCGCGGCCTGCTCCACGGCGGCGGTCTCCGTGCCGGGTGGCGGCACGATGCTCAGGCCGATGAAGGGCGACGAGAAGGCTGGGCCAGCGGCCACGGCGGCGAGCCACTGCTTGGCCTCCTCGGTGGCGCCCAACGCGCGCCAGGTCGCCACGCGCTGCGAGCTCATCGACAGCTCCACCTCGTCCATGCGGGCACGCTGCGCATCCGACTCGTCGGCGCGCGCCATGCGGTCGAGGACCACTATTTTGAATCCATATCCGAGCCCCATCAGGACCACGATCCCCACAGCGACCCAGTTGGCGATCTTCATCATCTTCACCGCGCGCGAGTGCGGCGGCACCAACTGCGCCTTGGTGAGCGGCGCCTGCGCCTGGAGCTGCGGCAGGTTGCCACTCAGCCAGCCCGCGAACCCATCGAAGAAGCCGGCCATGGTGGCGGCGCTCAGCCCGCGCTTGGCGTCACGCGAGACGTTCGTGAACCCCAGCTTGCCGCCCCCGCGGAAGTTCAGCGCGAGCCCCTTCAGGTTCCCGTTGGGCTTCTCCTCCACGCCGCCGACGGTGCCTAGGTCCACCACGCGGCGCCCATACACGAAGCCGCGCTTCACGCGCCCCTTGAACAAGAAGAGCCGCCGGTTGGTGGCCACGATGAACGGCGGGTCGAGGTATTTCGCGAGCAAGACCAGCCCCACGATCAACCCCGGCAAGATGCCGAGGATGAAGCCGATGCCGATCGCCAGGTGCCACCAGCGGCTCGGCTCCTCCGGGGCGCAGCTCACGCCAAGGACTTCCTCGCCCGGCAGCAAGACGGGCTGCACCGTGCTCCTCAGATTCGCTTCGACGTCGGCCATGCTCTCTCCTTCGCCCACCCCGGGCACGGGCCACCCTGGCCGCGCCCTGAGGGTACGCTGAGGCGCGCCGGGCACGGCCTTATCCCAACCTTATTCGGCGCGGTGAGAGAGCGGCTGGCTAGCCGTGTGCGCGGCGACGACGATGCCGCAGCGACGCCACGAGCCATCCGCTGAGCAGTAGCAGCGGAACGGGGCTCTCGGCATCGCTGCCGATGCGACAGCCGCAGCCCGACCGTGGGCGGCGCCCAGGCCCCGCGTCCATGCCGGCGCCCGCGTCGTCGGTTCCGTCGCCCATGTCCAGCGTCACGCCTCCATCGGTGGGAGGCACCGCGATGCGGGTGAGCTGCACCGCGTCGGCCACGATGTGCTGGTTGGCGGCCACCGCGCCGTCCACGTTGTCCAGCACGCGCACGCGGCCCTCGTCTTCGAAGGCGAACACGCCGAGCGAGACCCAGCCGTCGGCCACGCCCTGGTCCACCACCACCTCGTCCTCGCCCCCAGCGTGCTCCACGATGTAGCGCGTCACGGGGTAGACTCCGAACGTGGCGTCCACGTAGACCTCCACCTCGTAGTCGCCCGCCTCGGTGAAGTGCAGCCGCCAGCTGGCCCAGTTGGCGGGCGCGTCCGCCGTGAAGGCGTTGGTCCAGAACAGGTGGCCGTCGTGGCCCGCTGTCTCTTCGCGCCAGTAGGTGGGGTTTCCGAAGGCTTGGAAGCACGGGCCCTCCTCATCCACGATGCCACCCGCGGCGGGGATCAACGCGCACGGCGTCACGGGCTCGGAGTAGGCCTCCTCCACGTCGGAGTTGGGGAAGTAGTGCTCCACCATCCAGAGGTGCAGCTTGGGCTCGGCGCCGAACGCGCCGAAGTCGCAGGGCGGGTTGGCGCACACGCCTGTGGCCCAGCGCTGCGTGCCCCACTGGCACATGCCGCGCCCGTGACCAAAGAGCGTGGTCCCCGTGCACGTGGGGTCGCTGACGCCAGTGGCCGTGGGGTCGCTGTTCTCGGCGCTGAACTCGGTGGAGATCACGGCTCCGTCGCGCGTCACCACCAACCCCTCGGTCGCCGCCACGGCGGCGTTGGCCCTGTCCGTGCGCAAGCTGCTGTACACCTGCGTGACCGTGCCGTCGTCCACGTCGGCGCAGTCCCAACGCCCTCCGCGCAGCGCCCAGCGCACGGCGAAGGTGCGCGCCGCGATGGCCCCCGCGCGCAGGGACTCATCGTGCCAGCTGGACAGCCACTCGCGCGGCACCACACCGCGCACGTACTCCTCGAGCGGCAGGGTCTCCACGGTCACCGCCGAGTTGCAGCTGTTGTCGGCCCAGCCGTTGTTGAGCGTCGGCGCGAGAGCGCCGGACTGTGAGCTGCGCCAAACGCGGATGACCGCGGGGACTTCGACCAGGGCCTGCACGGCGCCGCCCACATGGTCGTCCACGTCGCCGTCCATGTGGTCGTGGTCAACGGTCGGGTCCGGGTCATCCGGCGAGCGATAAGCCGGGTGCTCTCGCCCACGCGGCCCGCGCCGCTCGAAGTAGGCGTTGATGGCCTCGTCCGAGGGGTCGCGCGGGAACACCTCGGCCCGCAACGTGAGCGGCTTGCTGGCGCGCACCTCCACGCGCTCCACCTGCCCGGAGAGCACCCCCTCACCCGAGAGGTACAGCGTGTGCGTCCCGCTCGGCAGCGTGAGCTGGAAGCGGCCGTCCGCGTCGGTGATGGTCTCGCCCATGTCGTGCGCGCGCACGTGCACGCCGGCCGCGGGGCGGTCGTGGATGACGTCCACCAGCTGGCCGCTCACCTGGCCCGGGGCGGGTGTTCCCTCGGAGGCGGACTGACAGCCCGGCAGCGCGAGCGTGCTCCCGAGCGCGGCGAGCGAGAGCCAGTGGAGCGCACGGACGAGGCGGGGCACCGGAATCCGGTTGGTAGGCACGTTCACCCCGACAGCGTCACCTGGCCGCTCGGCTCTGGCAAGACGCGGGGCTGCCCCAGTCACGGCGGCTGCATCGCACCGTAGTACGCGGCGGAGGTCGCGACGATCAGCCCCGTGAGGACGAAGCGCGCGAAGCCGATGCGAAGCGGCGCGGAGAAGGCGTCGTCTCGGGCGGCGTCGGCGCGCGCCCGGTGGATCAGCACAGTCAGCGGCACGCCCGCAATCGCCCACGTGGCGACCACCGCGGCGGTGGTGTAGCCCAGCCGCTTGTCCAGGTGATAGCTCATGTCCCCGAAACCCGTGGCCAGTATGGTCACGACGCCGAGGGGCACCAGAAGGAGGGCGACCAGCGTGGCCAAGGTGGCGTGGCGCGGAGGCGGCGCGGCACGTTCGCCGAACGGCGCTGCGGCGAGGAACACGAGCGCCGCCACGATGCCTACCGCGACGGCCGGGTACACCCCCGTCAGCCCAGGCGGCACGAGCGCGAGCAGCGCCAACCCGGCAGCGGTCCGGCCAAAGCCGGCGACGGCAAAGACCGCCGCGACCGACAGGCCGATCAGGAAGAGCAAGGCGCCGGTGACGCGAGCCCGCACGCGTTCGCGCATGTCGTGGTGCGCGGTGCCCACCTCAGCCACGGCCGGGTCGGACGCTTCGGTGGCGCTGAGCGGCAGCCCTGAACACGCTCGGCGCAGCGTCTCCCCCGCATCACCGCGCGACCAGCGCGCGAGCCCGGTCGAGCGCTCGTGCTCCTCGCAGTTGGCGCGCGCGACGGCGAGGGCCCACTCGGCCTCGGACGGGGTGTCGTACACGGTGGCAGGGAACGGCTCCCGCACGGCGGCGATCAGCCAAAACGCGACTCCGGCGCAACCGAGCGTGAGAGCGGCGAGGACGCGGGCAATCGTGATGCGTGCGGAGGCCATGAAGCGAGGCATCTACGTAGGCCAGTCGGGTGGCGTGTGGCAAGCGCCCGGCGAGGAGCCTAGCCGTCGAGGTGCAGCACGGCGCGATGGAACGCGGCGAAGCACGCGACGAGCGCCTGCCGCGGATCCGCGGCCTCCTCCGGGCCCTCGAGGAGCGCGTCGTCTTCGCCAGCGTCGGCCACGTCCAGCAAGAACCACCACGCATCCGGGAGGGTGTCGGGCGGGGCGCCCTCGGAGTGCGTGGCGTACGCATGAACAGTGCTCAGGTCGTACGATCCTCCCCGCTCGAGCTGGGGCGCACCCGGGAACTGCCGCGCGAACAGCGCCGCGTGCTCGAATCGCCGGAAGCTCGGCACCACCCAGCGGTCGTCCACCCGGTAGCTGTAGACGCCATCGTCGGCGTGCTCGATGAGGTAGCCCCAGCACTGGTCGTCCAGCGTGTAGTGGATCGAGAACCACGGGCCTTCGTCACTCATCGGCAGAGACTACCACTCGGGCGATCGTCGCGGCCGGTGCATCCCAGGGTGACAAGTCGTGGGAGATGTCCGAACCTTGGGTATGCGTGTGCTGGTGACAGGCGGAACTGG
>JADJJE010000054.1 GCA_016706685.1 Sandaracinaceae bacterium
GATCGGGTCACGTCGTATGTGGTCGGGCAGCCCCGGCGCGTCTGGGACCCATGGTTGCATCCTCGGGCGACGATGGCACGCGCGGAGGCAACTACGCGGACTGGCCTCCCGCATTTCGGACAAACCGCCCGCTGCGCCGAGAATACGGCGGCGGTGGCCTCGTCGGCACGACACCGTCCACCAGCCACGAGGCTCAACTTTGATGCGTGAGCGCGTCGCCGGCGCTCGATGTTCCAGCCACAGGGCACCAGGACTCCTCGCGATGTTCGTTCCTTCCACGGTCCGGCCAAGGCGCCAGACAACCTCGGTGTGGACGTCGCGACGAGCCGAACCCCTGCTCGCGACGATCTGTGCCGTCAGTCCGCAAGTACGCTGGATCAGACGACCAGCCACTCCCGCGGCGCCCGATGGTCGCGTAAGGCGCGTTGCCAGCACACTCGTTCACCACGGAGTCCGTCTGGCCGCGGACGGTCACGGACATCACCCCGGTCGCGTCCCAGGTCGCCTCCGCCCCGAGAGAACGCCATCGCGAGGAACGCTTCCACAACGCCGGAGCAGCACGGTGCGCTTCGAGGTGTTCCGGCGGAACGCCGGGATCGCCTCGGCGGTCCCACAGCAGGCGGAGTTGGGGGCGGCGGCAGGCTCGCCGGGTGCGCGTGCCCGCATCGATCCATGTGGCGCGCGAGCTGCTCGAAGCCGCGCACGTCCGCGCGCTGTCGGGCACCACTCGGTGCCAGAACCGGACCATCCGGGCTGCGCCCCTGCATGGCCGCGAGGAGGGACGCGCACGCAGGAAGCGGCGCCGCGCCATCCTGGATCGGGGCATCGAAGAGGGTGGATCAGTCGGCCGACACTTACGAGCGACTGCTCAGAGGCTAGCGCCGGGCTCGGGTGGCTCGGGGGGTCAGCTGCGGAGGATTCTCGACTCTGCTCCGGGTGAAGGTGAACGTCCAGCGTGGCGAGTCTCGGTTCGGAACCGTGGCCGAACGCCGTGGGCGTCTCACCTCGGCGCGCGAACTGGAACCCCGGGGCCCTGGCCCCGCGACGCCTCCGGGGGCGACCTCCACCGCGCCGCCGCAGCGCGCGCCACGACTGCGCACCGGGGCAGCTCACGGCGGCGTCGGGGACGCCGCTGCACTGGAAGTACGTCACCGCAGCGCGCGATCCACGCGATTTCCTCGCGAGCCCCCGCAGCTGGCTGACGTCGATGGCCGCCCAGGCTCGAAGCCATTGGCTTACGGCCGACGCGATCTGCGCACGCCGCGGGGACGGACCATCCTGCTGCGCGAAGCCCGACCGTCACGAGCCGCGGGCCCAGCCACGAGGACCTGCGCGCGCATTGCGCTTCAGGCGCGTCTTTCGCGAGCGACTTCGGCGTCGGCCGTGGGGAGAGTGTGGCCCTCAACAAAAGCAGCCAGGCCCCGGGCCGCGTGGCGCAGTCCGCTGCATCCAGGGAAGTCTCGCCAGGCTCCGTCGTACCTCTTTCTTTGGTCTCGGCGCGTCCTACCGCCACCAGGGGGCCCAGCGCGTCCTGCCAGGCCACGCTCGGATCACCGCTCACGGCTGCGCGCGGCCCGCAGCGCCGCCCTTCGCGCATCTCGGCGCGCTCGCCACGCCGAAGATAAACCTCGGCGGGGTCGGAACCAGCGGCTCCGAGGTCCTCGTCGCTCACGCCATCGCGCCGGGCGTCCTCGATCAGCTCCGGGGATCAGGCCCACGTGGTCATTGACCGCGGATTGAACCGCGCACCCCACTGGGGGCCGAAACAGCACGTCACCCGCCTAGGACTGAACGGATGAGGTGATCCGGATCGCTCTGCAGGGCTGCCCAACCGGACTCTCGCAGAGCTGGCCTGGCTTGCCCACCACGAGTCAAAGCGAAGCACTCGGCCGGGTCCACCACCTGGCTGATGAAGCGCGGTGGTCGCACCAGGCCTCGCCCATAACGCCCGTGCGGTCGGCTTCAGCGGCAGCCCGTTGATAGGTGATGCCGTCGTGAGCGGCCAGGCGTTGGTGTTGCACTACCGGCACCCGGTCTTCCTTTTCCACTGTCACATAGGCACGCGCGAACTGTTTCTTTGAAGGGATTGGATCCACCACCGAGATCGTGCCGTGGCTCATCTCCATCACATGCGCAGCTCGCCCAGCGGCTGGAGCCCGGCGGCCTGGCGGTAAAGGGACCTTCGAGCGCCAGCATGCGGATCCGCCCGGGTGTGCGGGCTTTATTGCCGGTGACGCTGCGAAGCCGGTCATCGAGCGGCGGCTCGAGAAACTCCCGCGGCGGCTTTGAAGCCCCGTAGAAGTTGCCGCCGTCGAACTGAGGCGGACACGCCCGTGTTGCAGTCCAGCGTGAAGTTCGATAGTGCCCGCTGTTGACATGCGTTGCCCAGCTCGATGGCCGCGGCTGCCAACGCCCGCCGAGAAGGCATTGTCGTACTTGAGCACGGGGAACAGCGCACGCACGCCGCGGTGCGTGGTAGTGGGCCGGACGCTGGCGCTCGAAAGCCGCGTCGCACGGGAAGCCTCGCGCGGAACCGAAAAGGGAAGACGGGTTCGAGATCCTCGTTGCCCAGGATGACGGCCAGCTCGCCGGACGCGGTGACCTCGCGGGCCTCGGCCGGGCTCACGATGGAACCAGCAATCGCCAAGCCACCTGACTGCGCGTCGATGGCGCTTCCATGGCGGCGAGGCCTCGTCAAATGCCCGCGGTCCACGCCCACCATGTCGTTACAAGGTGGCGCACCGACGGCGTTGACGGTCACCGAGGTGCCAGCACCTGGTTTGCCCGTGGCGTGCTGCACCGCCGCGGCACGGGCCGCTCCAGGTACGCGCGCTCAGCCACTTGTAGTACTGCACTTGCGTGGAAGCCTCGCGCTTGGGTGAACCCGGAAGTCGACTAGCCGCTCGTGTCGTGGTTGGACTCCGGAGTGCCCCCAGGCGACCAGGGGGCGTCCCGAGGGTGCCCACGTCGGTGTTCGCCCCCGTCGAAGAAGTAGCCACACCAGATCGCGGCGTCCCGAGGCGCGGAAGCGCTCGCAGTCCGGGTAGCGCAGACTCGACGCCCAGGCGGTGGAAGGGCGCGCCGTGGAATATGCCCCCGCCCCCGAAGCCGGGGTTGGTGGCAGGTGGGTGCGTCGACGAAGCCGAACAGGTCTCCATCATCGAAGGTGCCGCGCGTAGACTCGCCCGTGGCGTCCAGCGTCATCTCCGAAACGACGTAAGCCCCTCGGCTGGGCGAGGCGAAACGCCAGCTTGCTCGGGGTCCGCAGTGAGTCCGAGAGCGCTGATCGAAGCGCCCTGTGCGGCGGCGGCTTCCCTGCGACGCGGGGAGACCCGCTCGGTTCGTGAGCTGCGCTGACTTCCCACCTCGGCCGGCGACACGAAGGTGTCGTCCAGCAGCTCCACCTCGTTCTCCGAGCGTGGCCGCGCGCTTTCAAGCTCGTCCACTCGGACACCAGGTAGTTCCGGTCCTGGTCGTAGATCAGATAGGTCCCGGAGGTCCGACGCCTTCAGTGCGAGCGCAACGGCATATCCCAGAATGCGTCCGCCGAACTCATAGCCGGTGCCCTCGAACGCACCAAGGAGCGCGTGTTCCGGCTGCAGGGGCGCAGTGGCGTCCATGACGGGCAGCCTCGTTGAACTGCGTAGAGGTTCTCGTGGGGCCGGCAGAGGCGGGCGGCACTGACAGACGTCGTCGCCGCAGCCCAGCGCCAGGAGGCCCAAAACACTTAGCAAATACGCGAGGGGGAGCGCCGCATGCGCGCATTCGATCTACGCTGTCCGCGCCCGGTAGATAAACAGTGGCGATGTGATCGACGATGGCCCTGCGTCGCTGACGCCCGGACAGAATGGTTGATAACGCGCCGCGGGTTAACGGCGCAAAGGGGCAGGAGACAATGCGCGCCATGGAATATCCTCGCTGTGGGTTAGAGGGGTGGTCGCGAGCGCTTGGATGATGCTGACGCCGCTGGTGGGTTTTGCTCGGGAGGAGACCCGAAGCAAAAGGGCTGACAGAACGCCCCCGACGCCACAGCCGAGCCTGCGAGCGGGGGCTGAGCGGGCAGCCTGCCGGACCTGGAGGCCACCGTCGGCCCCGAGGGCGCCGCCCCCGGGCCTAACCGTCGTGAGCGAACACCGCCGTGGCCAACGAGAGCAGACCGGCTGGGTGGACCGCGCACCACCGTGCAGACCACCGGCCACCACCAGCGCGTACCGCGACGAGCCGCGCCAGATCGACTTCCCTCTTCGACGGTGAGCCACGGGCCGCACGTGGAACTCCGCCACCGTGCCCGAGGGCGACCTCCTCCTCGCAGCATCCACGTGCGCATCCCGGCGGCGCGCGCGTGCACGCCATCGACCTCACGTGTGGCTTCACCAAGGTGCAGGCACGAGCGATCTCTTCGCGGGCAACCGCCGCCTGCGCCGCGTGCGCGTGCGGCACCCGGGTGGCGAAGTGCTGGCCACGCTGAACACCGAGGAGCAGCGGCTGCAACGAATCCCGGTGACGGGCGAGGCGGGCGACTACGAGATCGAGATCCTGGAGTGGGTGGCGGGCGCGCGGCCCACGTGGCGCGAGCTCTGCATCTCGGAGATCCGTGTGGGGCGTGGCCGACGCGACGCGCCGCGCGCTGCGGCCCCGCGCTGCTGGGGGGCGTGCAGCCGGGCGGTGGTGGCCGCGGTGGCGGCGCGGGACCGAAGGCGCCGGACGCTGCTCGAGGGAGACGAAGGGGCCTCAGAAGAAGGCGACGACGAGGAGGGCCTCGATGACAGCGAACCGGCCAACGCCGCGCCGATCATCGCGCAGCGCGCCGCTGGCCTGCAGATCACGCGCCTCGAGCTCGCCCCCGAGATGGACGGGCGCACGCCGCTCGGCCGCGCACCACGCATCGGAGCTGCAAGGTCACGAACAGTCCACTGCTACTTCGAGCCGACCACCGAACCGCCACGGCGGCACCGTGGCGCTCGCCCGGGGGGGACATCAACGGTGGCAGCCGTGGCGCTCCCACGGGATCAGGTGGCCGCCAACCGTCGCTTCGTGATCTACCGCTCACGTCGGTGAGCTGGCGCCGGCCCGGCACCGCCACTGCGTGGTGCGGCAGGGAACCGACGAGCTAGGCGCATCCGTTCACGATCACAAGTGACGCGCCGCTAGGCGGCAGGGCGATCTCTGGCCAGGCGCCGCGCGTGGACGGCTGAGCGCGCAGGGCGCGGCCTCGTGGCGCTCGGCCACCCCTCGCGCACCGGCGCGAGCCCAGTTGCACCCCCCTGCCCGGCCCGTCGCTCACGGTGAAAAGGCACGAAGATGCGCTCCTCGGCGCCCGGTGGGATGCCCTGCGCCCTCGTCAACGCACGCGGATGAGCAGCTCGCCGCCGGCCGTGGTGAGCGACCTCCACGCGGCTCTCGCGGGCGCGTGTGCGGAGCGCGTTGCGCAGCAGATTGTCGAGCGCGCGTCCCAGCAGCTCGGGCTCCACCAAGGCACGGGTGGCCTCCGACGCGCGCAGCACGAGCGTGACGTCGGCGAGCGTGGCGGCGTCCGTGAAGCGGCGGATGGAGTCGCGCACGATCTCTCGGACGTCCGCGAGGCGCTCTTCCCGCGGCGCAGCGCGCGCTTGCCCGAGGCCCAGCAGCTCCTGCGCCATGGTCTCGAGCCGGGTCACCTCGGCGCCCACCTCCTCGAGCGCCTCGCGCAGTTCAGCGTCTTCGCGCGGGCGGCGCAGGCTCACGTCCACCGTGGCGCGCAGCGTGGCCAGCGGCGTGCGCAGCTCGTGCGCCGCCCGCCAGAAGCCGCTCACGCGCGCTGCGGTCTTCGCGCATGCGCACGGTGGCGCGGCTCACGGCGGCCCGCAGCTCCCCCACCACGTCGGGCAGGTCGTCCACGGGCGGCTCGCGGTCCAAGCGCCCCTCGCCCAGGGCCTGCACGTGCGCGGCGATCCCCTCAAGCCGGCGAGCCCAGCCAGCGCGCGTGCCGGCGCTGCGCCACCGAAGAGCGCCAGCGCCACCAGCAGCAACCCGAGCGCGCTCGAGCGCCAGTAGGCGCCCATGGTGCGGTCCACTCCGTCGAGGCTGCTGGCGTTTACAGCGCGTGCGGGCGGCCATCCGGGCTGGGCACGCGCAGCGTCAGGATGCGGTCCCGACCTGCGTACGGAACACCGGCTCTCCGCCCTCCGGAGGCGGCAGGCGCTCGGGCATGAGCGGGTTGGCGCGCCCCACCATCTGGCGCGTTCCGTCGGGCCCATAGATGGCGGCGGCCGCGGACTCGAGCGACCCGCTCGACAGCAGCGCAGCACGCACCGGTGAGTCGTCGGCGTGCAAGTGCGGGAGGCCATCCGTGCGGTCGAAGAGGCTCACCGACTCGGAGGCCGCCTGGGCGCTGAGCGACTGATCGAGCGCCGCCAGCAGCGAGCGCTGGAAGAGCAGGCCCACGCCGACCCCCGCGATGCTCATGAGCGAGAGCGGCAGCGCGACGCCGTACGCCAGGAGGCGCCGGTCGAGCCTCATCGTTCTGGCTCCGCAGGAGACAGGCGAAAGCCTACGCCCCGTACCGCCACGATGCGCGCGGACCTTCGGGGCCGAGGGCGTCCAGCTTGCAGCGCAGGTAGCCCACGTACACGTCGAGGATGTTGGAGGTCGCCCTCGAAGCCCCAGCCCCACACGGCGGTGAGCAGGTGGCTACGCGTCATCACGTCGCCGGCGTGCGTGAAGGGTTCCGTGGGCCAGCGACAGCTCGCGCGGCGAAAGCGAGACCTCGGCCTCGCCGCGCCGCAGATGGTGGCGCCGCCCGTCGAGCCGCCACCCCCCCTGCCGGCGTCACGCTGGCGCCGACGGCGCGCCGCTGCAGCGCCTCGAGACGCGCCACCAGCTCCGCGAACGCGAAGGGCTTCACCAGGTAGTCGTCGGCGCCGGCCCGCAGGCCCGTCACGCGCTCGCCCACCTCGCCGCGGGCCGTCAGCATGAGGACCGGCAGCCGCAGCCCCTCCGCGCGCCACGCTCGCAGCAGGCTCGGGCCGTCCACGTCCGGCAGCATCCAGTCCAGCACCACCACGTCGTAGACCACGTCCAGCACCTGCCGGCGCGCATCGGCCGCGGTGCCGCAGACGTCCACCACGTGGCCCTCTTCACGCAGGCCGCGCGCCACCTTCTCGGCCAGGCGGGCCTCGTCTTCCACCAACAGGATGCGCATGCAGGCCATGGTTCTATCAGGAAGCCACGTCCTCCGCCGGGGCACCTTCGCGGACCCCGAGCAAGCGGGCCAGGTAGGGGTAGAGCACGGGCAGCAGCAAGAGACTGACGGTGGTGGAGGTCACGAGGCCGCCCACTACCACCGTGGCCAGCGGGCGCTGCACCTCGGCGCCCACGCCGGTGGCCAACATCATGGGCACGAACCCGAAGGAGGCGACCAGCGCGGTGGTGGACACTGGCCTGAGCCGCGCGCGGGCGGCGTCGAGGGCGGCCTCGCGCGTGGGCTTTCCGGCCCGCATCTCCTCTTCGATGCGCGCCACCAGCACCACGCCGTTGAGCACCGCGATGCCCGACAGCGCAATGAACCCGATGGCCGCCGAGATGGATACGGGCAGCTCGCGCAGCGAGAGCAGAACGATGCCGCCCACCGCCGCGAAGGGGATGTGCAGCGCGATGATCAACACGGGCGCGAGCCGCCGGAACAGCAGCAGCAGCGTGGCCCCGATGCCCAGCAGCACCAGCGGGATGACCCACATGAGGCGCCGCTTGGCCGCCTCGAAGGCCTCGTACTGGCCACCCCAAACCAGGCGGAAGCCGTCCGGCATGCTCAGCCCCGCGAGCCGCCCGCGCGCGTCGCTGGCCACGCTGCCCAGGTCGCGCCCGCGCACGTTGAAGCCCACCGCGATGCGGCGCTCCGAGCGGTCATGGTAGATGGCGCTGGGCGTCTCGAGCGTGCGCACGGCCGCCACCGCGTCGAGCGGCACGAGCCCGCGCGCGGTGGGGATGGGCGTCTGCCCGAGCCCTGCGCTGGTGGGGGGGGCGTGAGCCGCACGCGGATGGGGATGCGCAGCACGTCGTCGTAGGTGGCGCCCGCCTCGAGTCCCACCTGATAGGCCTGGACCGCGTCCAGCACGTCGGCCACGCGCAGCTCGTGGCGGGCCGCACGCAGCGCGTCGGGGACGACGTCCAGTAGCGGCACCTCGGGGGGCGCGAGGATGCGCACGTCCTCGGCACCCGGGAGCCCCTGGATGCGCCGCTCCACCTCCTCCGCGAGCCGACGGGCGGTGCCCAGCTCGGGGCCGTAGACGCTCACGCTCACGTCCGTGACGTCGCCGCCCACCAGCTCGTTGAAGCGCATCTGGATGGGTTGCGTGAAGGCGATCTCGTCGCCCGGCGCTGTCGCCTCGATGCGCTCGGCCAGCTCGGCCAGCAGCCGCTCGCGCGTCATGCCCGCCCGCCACCGCGACACCGGATGGAGCCGCACGAAGACATCCGACTGCTCGAGGCCCATGACGTCGGTGGCCACGGCCGGGCTGCCGATGCGGCTGTGGATGGAGGCCACCTCGGGCACCTCGAGCGCGGCCTGCTCGAGCGCCGTGCCGAGCCGCGCGGCCTCGTGGATGGAGATGTCGGGCCGCCGTGTGCCCTGGATGACCAGGTCGCCCTCGTCCAGCTGCGGCACGAACGCCGTGCCCGCGCGCGCGAAGAGCGTGCCGCCACCCACCAGGCTGAGCAGCGCCAGCAGCGCCAGCAGGCCGGGCCGCCCGCTCACCCAGCGCAGCACGGGCGTGTGCACGCGCTCGAGCCAGCGCACCAGGCGGGGGGCGGTGGCGGGCATGTGCTCGCGGCGCACGAAGCGGGCCGTGGCCGCCGGGATGAACGTGAAGGTGAGCGCCAGCGCCGCGGCGAGCGCGAGCACCACCGTGATGGCCATGGGCTTGAACATCTTCCCGTCCACGCCCTCGAGCGCCAAGATGGGCACGTACACCATGAGGATGACGGCCACCGAGTACGCCACCGGGCGCGCCACCTCGGTGACGGCGCGGCGCATGGCCGCCGAGGGGTCCTCCTCTGGGTGCTCCGACCAGCGGTGGAAGATGGCCTCCACCAGCACCACGGCGCCGTCCACCAAGAGACCGAAGTCGATCGCGCCGAGGCTCATGAGGTTGCCCGGCACCTCGAGGGCCACCATTCCCACGACCGCGCCGAGCATGGCCAGCGGGATGGTCAGGGCCACCACCAGCGCGGCGCGCAGGCTGCCCAACATGAGGAACAGGATGATGGCCACCAATAGCCCACCCTCGAGCAGGTTCTTGCCCACGGTGCGGAGCGTGGCGTTCACCAGGTCGCTGCGGTCGTAGATCGGCTCGATCTCCACGCCGCTCGGCAGCACGGCGCGCACCTCTGGCATGCGCGCGTGGATGCCCTCCAGCACCTCGAGCGCGTTCTCGCCACGCAGCATCTGGACCATCACGTAGACGCCCTCGCCGCGGCCCTCGGCGGTGGCCGTCCCGAGGCGTGGCTCGGCCAAGGCGCACCGCTGGCCACGTCGCCGATGCGCAGCGTCTCGCCGCCCGGAGCGGCCCGCAGGACGGCGCGCCTGAGGTCCCGTGGCTGGGAGGGAGCGCGGCCACGCATGAGCACGCGCCCCTCGCCCGCCGAGAGGGCGTCCCCCGGCACCGCGCCGCTCGAGGTCGAGACGGCGGCGCGCAGCTCCGCCAGCGAGACGCCGTGCGCGGCCATGGCGATGGGGTCGCCGATCACGTCCATGGTGCGCCGCGTGCCGCCCCAGGTGTTGACCTCCACCACGCCCGGGACCGAGCGCAGGATCCAGGGCGCGCGCAGCTCCACCAGCTCCAGGATCTGCGTGGCGTCCGTAGCCTCGCCGTCCACGGCAAGTGGGAAGATCCTGCCGAGGCCGCCTTGTCAGCGGCCCAAGCTCAGGGGGTCTCGACGCCGGCGGGCAGCGGGGCAGGCCCACCAGGCGCTCGGCCACCAGCTGCCGTGCGCGCACGAGGTCCACGTCGTCCTGGAACACGGCGAGACCACGCTCAGCCCGTAGCGCGAGGAGGGGAGCGCTGCGTGGCCCCCTGGCTAGGCCGGCAGGCCGCCGAGCGCGATCTCGATGGGCCGCGTGACCAGACGCCCACCTCCTCGGGGTGTAGCCGGGCGCCTGCGGGGGAGCAGCTGCACCTGCGGACCGGTCACGTCCGGGCAGCGCATCCAACCGCAGGTTGCGCGCCGACAGGAGGGACGCCGCCGCGAGCGCCGCGACCACGGCGAGCACCGAACCCGCGCTCTCTCGATGGAGGCGGCAGCAGGCGCCTGATCATCGGTGCCTGGGCTGGAGCGCACGGTGACACGCGTGCCGGGGCAGCGCCTCCGTGAGCGGATAGAACCTGGAAGAGGCCATCTCGGGATCGAGCACGGGTCGTGCAGCGCGCTGCTGCTCAGCGTTCCGTCGTCCGTCACCACGGTGACGGGGCCGGTCGGAGGACGCCGTGCCGTGGTCACCTGAACCACCGCCTCGCTGGGTCCCCACCAAGCGTGCGAGCGGCGCACCGGACCCACCACACCGCCCTCGGCGAGCAGCAGATCCACCAGCGCTGGCGCGCGGCGCCCGCACCTGCAGGACGCCGTGGCGCGCGAGGTGCGCCTGGTCCGCACGGTCCCCGCGCGCGCGCACGCTTGGCGAGCGCCACGTCGCGGCGCGTCCCCGGCTCTCGGCCAGGTGCCGTCCACACCCTCCAGCCGGCTCGCGCGGCGCGAGGCCCCCGTTCCACCAGCTGCACCACAGCGCTCGCGGCGCGATGCCCAGCACGCCGCGCTCGTGGCCCAGACCCGCCACCGCCGCCGCGGCCACCGCCAGTCGGGCACCTCCCTCCTCGGCCAGCACGCTGCCCTCCTCGACGGGTTGGCCACGCTGACCAACAGGCGACGCACGCGCCCCCTCGAAGGATAGCCCCACCTCCACCACGCCACCGCGCGTCACCACACGCCCGAGGGTCTCTTCCCATCGAGGTCGGCGTCGGCGGTCGCTTCGTCGTCGCGCGCGTCCGTGGCCGCTGTGGTGCCGGGCGCGCTCGGCTCCTCGGCGCGCGCCCTCGACGGCCGGCGGCGCGGCAGACTCGGCGGTGGAGCCCGCCCCTTCGTCTCGGGGCTCCCCGCCGCACGCTCCGAGCGCCAGGAGCAGCAGCAGGGGAGCGCGGAGACCTTCGTGGACGAGACGGCTCATGGCCGCGCCTCCGCGCTCACGGTGGCATCCAGCAGCAGGCGCAGGCGCAGCTGGGCGCGCGCGGCGTCCCCCGCCAGCGCCTCGTGGTCCATCTCGGCCAACGCCAAGTCCAGCGAGGCCCGCAGCAGCTCGGCGCGCGTGGCGGCTCCCAACGCGAACCTGCGCTCGATGGCGCTCACGCGCGCGCGGTAGGCGACGAGCACCTCCGCGCCGTGCCGGTCGCGCGTGGCGCGCGTCACCTCTAGCGCGTCGATGGCGGCGTGGAAGACGGCGTGCGACTCGTGGCTGGCGCGGACGATCTCTGCCTCGGCGCGGGCCACCGCCTCGGCCGCCGCGGCCCGCGCTGGTCCGCCACGGTCCACCACGCCGAGGTGAACTGCGCCACGCCCGCCACCACGATGTCGCGCGGCGAGTCGCGCTCCACGTACACCCCCAGCGCGCCCGTCCCGCGCGCGTCGCGCTCGGCCTCGCGCTGCCGCGCCTCGGCCACGCGAAGGAGCGCTGTGCGCAGCCGGAGCGTGGGGACCGCAGCCACCACGCGCCGCTCGGCGAGTTGCAGCACCAGCCAGGCCTCTCCGCCTCGAGCGCGGCGAGCATGCGCTCGGCCCGCTCTTCCACGTCGAACGCGCGCCGAGCTCGGCGGCCAGGCCCCCGAGGCCGCGCCGCACCCACGCGCCCGAGCGCGAACCCCGCAGCAGCGTGATCTGCGCTGACCCCACATCAGGCTGCGGGCGACGGCGCCGGCCCCCTGCACCTGCACCTGGGGTTGCCCACCCAACGGCCGACGTCGGCGTCCGCGTCGGCGCGGCGGGCGCGCACCTGCTCGGCCACGCGTGCCTCGGGCCGCACCAGGGCGAGGTCGATGGCCTCTTCGAAGGTGAGCTCCAGCACGTCGGCGTGCGGCGTGCTCGGGTGGTCGAGCGTCGTGGCCTGCGCGCCGGCGGGGCCGCCGGGGCGGAAACGAGCAGCAACACCGGGAGCGCGAGGAGGCGCGCGCGCGAGCGGGCAACGAACGGGTGGCAGAGGCGACATCGCTCTACGGCGCCGACACGAGCCGCCCTGAGACGAACATGAGAAAGCTCTCAGGTTGGACCGCGCGCTCAGCTGAGCAACGACAGCGCGCGCGCCAGGTCCGCGAGCCGCGTGGCGGGCTCCTGGTTGCCGCACGCCACTCGGCGATGGGCACGCGCCGCACGTCACCGTGCCATGCCGGACATGAAGCCGCGCTCCCCGGCCAAGAGCCCGCTGGCCACGTCGGCACCCACGGCGTGCCGCCAGGAGCCGGTCGCGTGGGCTGGGCGACCACCGCGCTGCACGTGGCCCAGCACCGTGACGCGCATGTCGGCGCCGGGCACGGGCGGCAGCAACGCCGCGGCGAGCGCTGCCGCGCCGCCTTGGTCGTCACCCTCGGCCACCACCACCAGCTCGAGTTCCGCTTCGCCCACTCGGCGATCAGATGAGCCGCCAAGACGGGCACGTCGGTGGGCCACTCGGGCGTGACGATGGCCTCCGCCCCGCCGGCCACGCCCACGGCCATGGCGATGGCGCCCGAGTGCCGGCCCATGACCTCCACGAGGAACACGCGGTGGTGGCTCTCGGCGGTGTCACGCAGGCGGTCGATAGCCTCCACGCCGCGCCCCACGGCGGTGTCGAAGCCGATGGTCTCGTCGGTGCCGAGAACGTCGCAGTCGATGGTCCCGGGCACCCCGCCCACCGCGATGCCTTGCTCGTTCATGAGGGCGAGCGCCCCGCGCATGCCGCCGTCGCCACCGATGACCACCAGCGCGTCCGCGCCCGTCGCGCGCAGGTTCTCCGCGGCGCGGGCGCGCCCCTCGGGCTGCATGAAGGCCGCACAGCGTGCCGTGCCGAGGCGTGTACCGCCGTGCGAGGCGCGCGCGTCGAGGTCCGCACGCTCGAGGGGGAAGATGCGGTTATCGAGCAGACCCGCGTAGCCATCCATGACGGCCAGCAGCTCCGCACCGGCCGTCTCGGTCACACGACCGATGGCGCGCACGCAGGCGTTCATGCCGGGTGAGTCGCCCCCCGAGGTGAGAGCACGGCGATGCGGCGGGGGAGTGACGCTAGGTTGGTCATCGCCTCGGAGGCTAACGCGAACTGCGACTTGGATCGATGTTCGCGGATGCATCGCCGCCCCTCGACCGCTATGTAGTCGCGTGCCACGCGACGCCGTTCGATTCACCGCATGTACGCTGATGGCCCTCGCGCTCGGTCCAGCAGGCTGCGGAACCGCCACGTCCGAGCCGCCGCCCGGGGCAGAGAGCCCACCCTCTAGCGAGCCTGTGGCCCCGACCCTGCCCGAGGTCGTGGGCCCTCGACCACCCTCTTGGGTGGCCGAGCGCGTGGCCTCGTCTCGGGCGCGTCTGCGGGCACACCCCGCGGGAGCCATCGTCTGGGCGTCCATCCGAGGCCCACGGCGGCCTCGAGACCTGGCTCGGCAAGAGCACGGTGGCGTTCGAGTTCGACTACCAGCCGAGCGCTCAGCCAGAGCGCCGCATGCGCACGTTCAACCAAGTGGACCACTGGAGCGCCCGGGCTCGGCAGACCGAGCTGCCGGGTGGCAGCGGCCCCGAGGCCACCCTCGGGTGGGACGGCGAGCGAGCATGATCACGCCCGGCGTGGACGCGTTTCCCAGCAGCCCACGCTTCGGGCGCTGACGCCAGTACTACTTCGTGGGTATGCCCTTCGTGGCGGCGCCGACCCAGGGACGCGCACGAGCGCCCCCGGACGCCTCGCTCGATGGCGTGGTCCATCAGCTGGTGAAGCTGACGTACGGAGCTGGCGTGGGCGACGCGCCCGACGACTACTACATCCTGTACCTGCACCCCGACACGCATCACCTCACGGCGCTGCGCTACGTGGTGAGCTACCCGGGCTTCTTCCCGGAAGGCGGGCACACACCCGAGAAATTGATGCGCTACAGCGAGCCCACCGTCGTGGACGGGCTGCGCTTCGCGGGGCGCCTCGACACCTCCGCGTGGGACCTCGAAGCGGGCGTTCCGGGAGACGTGGTGACCACCATCCGGGTCTCCCGCCTCGCGCTGGGAGAGGCCTGGTCGCAGGCGCTGTTCGCCCCGCCCGACGGGGCCGTCGTCGCTGAAGACTTGCACGGGGAGTGAAGTCGTAGAATCCGCATACGCCGGAGCGCGACGCCTGGTAGCTTGGCGCGCACCACCACGGGGGTAATCAGCATGAACGTCGACTTCACGGAGCAGGGGACGCGCACCAACATCGAGAGCGCGACCAAGGCATTTCCAGGTCAGCGACCTCCAGCAGCGCGCTCTTCCACGCGAGGCCTCGGTGCTGTCGGTGGACCCGCAGAACGCAGCCGCCATGCGGGGCATCCTCGACCAGATCGTGGCGCGCGCGGGGCGCCGAGACGCTCACGCTGGTGCGCAACGACCAGGCCAAGTTCGACCACATCACCGTGGCCACCCGCGCATACGTGCAGGCGCGCCTCAACCACAACGTGGAGGCCTTCCGCGAGCTGTGCTTTCGTGGTGAACCTGCGGCCCGACGTGCCCCTACTTCCAGTGGGGCGCCGAGTGGGCCGCCGAAGGCCGGCTCAACGGCATGAGCACCGAAGACGCGGTGAAGCTGGTGGTCATCCCCACGCTGCGCTGGCTCTCGGGTGCCCGGCCCCGTAGCCGACGACGACTACCGGCGCCCCAACGTGCTGGCCGCCGTGCTGGTCATGACCATCCTGCGCCAGCAGCACGCGCAGGAGCTCATGGTGCTCATGGCCGGCTCGTCCGCGCTGCGGCGCGCGGGAGACTTCGCGCCCGCCATCCAGCTGGCCGAGCAGTGCCACCAGCTGGACAAGCGCTGGAGCACCGCGATCATGGTGGCCACCGCGCACCGCGACGGCGGCGGCGCCGATCGCGCCATCGAGTGGTACCGCTACTCGCTCGCTCGAGGGCGCCGACCCCATCTCCACCCAGCTCGACATCGGCGACACGCTGCTGAGCGCGCAGCGCTGGGACGAGGCCATCGCAGCCTACCGCGATGTGCTCGCGCAGAACCCCAAGCACCGCCACGCCGAGTCGTCCATCACCTACGCGGAGTTCAAGAAGACGGGCAACCCGGCCTTCAAGTTCGCGCTCTACGACCAGGCCGAGCACTCGGGGCGCGCGTGGCAGCTGCTGTGCGACATGGAGCCGCAGCGTGACTACGTGCACTTCCTGCCGGGGCCGGGTGACGCCAGCGCCAACGCGCTGCGCAACATCGTGCGTGACCTCACCCAGCACCCCGAGCGTGGCCAGGGCGGCAAGCTGGACATGAAGGTCACGCACCCCGAGTCGCCCAGCGTGTTGCTGGCGTTCGAGCGCTGGGCCGCCGCGCGTGGCCTGCAGATCGGCGTGGGCCTCAGCTACGAGAAGGTTCAACAGCCCGACCCGCGCGCATCACGCGGCCCCGTGTCGTTCTCGCTGTGGCGCTTCGACGCGCAGCGTGGGTATCCCAACGTGCCCGCGCCCGACCCGCGCGCCACCGAGGCCGTGGCCACCATCGCCCGGCAGACCTTCCTGCTGGAGCGCTGGGACGCCGCCGCGAAGCCGCTCGGCGCGCAGATGGGGGTGGCCTGGGTGGAGCAGCTGCTCTCCGGCATGGTGCACCCGCCGCCGCCGCCCGAGGGCATGGACCCGTTCGCGTGGGTGCAGCGCATGCAGGTGGCCGCCGCGTTGGTCATCGCGCGCACGGACAACAGCTGGAGCGACACGGCGGGCCGCAAGTTCGCGCTGTTCAACCTGGCGCGCGGGCCGGTGGACTGGACCACCGACGCGGCCATCATCGTGCTGGCCTGGCTCACGCGCGAAGAGCCCGCGTTGCGACCCGAGGTGGAGGCGCTCTTCGGCGAGCTGCGCGCCAGCATCCCGAAGGACGGGTTCACCTGCTTCGAGCGGCCTCTGGCGCTGGCCTGGCTGGCCATGGGCGGGCACGACAAGGCCAAGCTCGATGGCTTCGACGCGTGGCTGCGCGACATGGACGCTCGCAACAGCACGCAGCAGCAGGAGGAGAAGCACGAGGGCCTCACCATCGCGCAGTACGCCGAGCTGTCGGCGCGGCGCGACGCGATCACGGCGAAGCACGCGCAGCACACCGGCGGTCGGCTCGCAGCCGTGGCGAACGCGTTCGGCAACGAGCAGTGGAAGGCGCTCGAGGCCCTGTGCCGCGAGTACGGGCTCAAGGCCGACAACGCCGCCGCGAGCGGGCGCATCGAGGCCTGGGAGATCCGCCTGCGCAGCGACCAACGCCTGCGCGCCTTCTTCGAGCAGCAGGTGAACCTGACTCGGCTCAAGGTGGAGGGCATCGACCCGAACAGCCACGAGGGGCGCATCGCCGAGCAGATCCGCGGCGGGCACTTCGACGTGGAGGGCGCGCGCGTCAACGCGCAGGCCGTGGCTCAGCAGATGGCGGCTGGCGAAGACATGGGCGACCCCGACCCGGTGGTCTTCCCCGGTCAGCCGGTCGCGAAGCTGTCCGACTACGTGAAGATGATGAAGAAGATGCAGACGGGTGACATGAACGGCGCTCTCAAGATGTACGGCCTGAACATGGGCTCGTACGGCGGCGTGGCGCAGGCCTGGGGCGTGAAGCTGGCGTCCGACCCCGTGTTGACCGCCAAGTTCGGAAAAATGATGGCGTAGTGATGGTCTAGTGATGGCGTAGTCTCTCGGGCGTCATGCCCGAGCTCCCCGAAGTCGAGACCGTCGCGCGCTTGATCGCCCCGCGTGTGACGGGCCGCACCATCGTCTCTACCGAGGCGGGCTGGCTGCGCTCCCTGGGCGGGCCGAGCCTGCGGGACTTCGACCGCAGCGTGCGCGGAGCCACCATCACGCGCGTGGGTCGCCGGGCCAAGTACATCGTGCTCGAGCTCACGCGCACGGAGACGCATGGCGTGGTGAAGCCTGCCGGCGCGCTGCTGGTGCACCTGCGCATGAGCGGGCGCCTGTACGTGGAGCCCAGCGCCACGCCGCTCGGGCCCTACACGCGCGTGGCCCTGGGCCTCAGCGACGAGCACACGCTGCGCTTCGACGACGTGCGCAAGTTCGGGCGCTTCACCTTCCACGGAGGACCCCGCGTGACGCTCGCGCACCTGGGACCGGAGCCCTTGGAAGACGACTTCACGGCGGCGTGGCTGTCCCAGGCGCTGGCCGGGAGACAGCGTCAGCTGAAGCCCCTGCTGTTGGACCAAGAGTTCGTGGCGGGCCTCGGCAACATCTACGTGGACGAGGCCCTGCACGAGGCAAAGCTTCACCCGCTCCTGCCCGCTGACCGCGTGACCAAGGCGCAGGCGGCCAAGCTGGTCACCGCCATACGCATGATCCTGAATGAGGCCATCGCGCGCGAGGGCTCCAGCTTCGACACGTTCTACCGCACGCCCGAGGGTCAGCCGGGCAGCTACCAAGACCAGTTCCGTGTCTACGGCCGCGACGGGCGCGCGTGCCGCCGCTGCGCTGCCACCGTGCAGAAGTTCGTGGTGGGCCAGCGGGGCACGCACATCTGCCCACGCTGTCAGGCGAGCACCCCCGCGAGGTCCGCCGATGAGCGACGAGACCACTGCCAGCACGGACGCGAAGAGCGCCCCCAAAAGCCAGTCGATCAAGTGGGTGATTCTGCTGCTCGTCGTCCCCGGGGTGCTGTGGGTGACGGGCGCGTTCGACTACCTGCGCGACACCGATCGTGTGCGCACGGACGTCACGGCGCTCGGCCCGCTCGCGCCCATCGCGTGGGTGCTGGTGCACGCCACGCTCGAGGGCTTGGGCGTGCCGGCCACGTTCATCGTGATCGCCGCGATGGTGCTCTTCAGCAAGCCCATCGCGCTGGTGGTGTGTGTGCTGGGCAGTGCGGGCGGCATGGCCTTCGGCTTCTGCTTGGCGCGCTATCTCGCGCGTGACTGGGTGAGCGCGCGTGTGCCCGAGCGCTTCCAAAAGTGGGAGTCGCGCGTCAGCGAGAACGCGTTCCTCGTCTCCCTCGCCATGCGGTCGGTCCTGTTCCTCGCGCCGGGCCCCGCCTACGTCATGGGGCTGTCCCGCGCGCGTTTTTTTCCGTGCCTGCTCGGGGGCGTTGATCGGCTGCATTCCCGGCCTCTGGCTCATGGTGTACTGGGGTCCTGAGGCCGCCGCGCTGACTCAGCGCGTCCCCCCAGAGGGTTGGGTCGTGGCCGCTGCGGTCACTGTCTTGGCCGCGCTCGCCTTCCGCCGCATCCGCCGCAACACCTGACACCCAGTGTCAAAACGGTGGTTTCTCGCTCGGTTTGGCCCATGAACCCCGTCATTTTTGCGATGTGCGAAGGGTGCACATGCAGACTCAAATGCTGTAACACGGTCATGGGTGTCTCTCCCCGTCACTGAGCGTCGTGGCTTCTACGGTCGATCATATAGTTATGACGCGGTAGTAGCTGAACGTTGTAGACGGCTGGCGAAAACTTACCGACAAGTAACTTGAATTTATTGACAAGATGTTTGTAGAAAGTTTTCGCAAATAATCCAATCGCAATTCGAAACTTGCTGTTGTACACGGTTGCCAGATTGGAAGGAATCAGGTGCCCCCCGTGAACCACGAATCCCCCCTCGCCCCCCTCACCGCGCGCTTCCGGCGCGTGGAATCCATCTCCCCATCGAGCTGACGCAGATGCCTGCGCTCTTCTCGCGCTTCTACGAAAACGCGGACCTCGCGACGTTCATCAAGGACCTCTCCGAGAAGTCGGGCGTGATCATGGTGCGTGAGAAGAACGAGGCCGCGACCATCCGCGGCTTCAGCACCATCAAGCAGGTCGAGCTCGACGACGACGGACGCCCGGCCATCGGCGTCTTCAGCGGCGACACCATCCTGCACCCCGACTACTGGGGTGACCGCGCGCTCAAGGACGGCTTCGTTCGGTACATGCTGGGCGTGAAGGCCCGCATGCCCCGCACGCCCATCTACTGGCTGCTGATCTCGAAGGGCTACAAGACCTACCTGCTGCTGGCGAACAACTTAGTCACGAACTACCCGCGGGCGGACAACCCCTCGGACCCGCGCCTGCGCGGCATCGTGGACCAGTACTGCCGGCAGCTCTTCCCCGCGCGCTTACAACCCCACCAAGGGCATCTTGGACTTCGGGGAGGGTTCGCAGTGCCTGCGTGACCCGGTGGCGCCCATCACCGAGGAGCTGCGCGCCGAGAACCCGGCCATCGCGTTCTTCGAAGACCGCAACCCCGAGTGGCACCGCGGCGTGGAGCTGCCCTGTGTGGGCGAGGTCTCGCTGAACCTGCTGTGGCCCTACCTGGCGAAGGAGTCGTCGCGCATGCGCAGCTCGGCGCCGCCCCCCGGAGCCTTGGCCACCGAGCTGGGCGAGCGCATGCCCTCGCTGGCTGACCTCGCGCGGCAGCTCCGCGGGCGCACCGACGACACGCCGTTCACGCTGGAGGACCGCGCATGAAGGACCAGCTGCGACCCTTCGCGCATCAGGCGGCGCGCGCCGTCTGTGCGTGGGGCGCGCGGCGCTTCGACGACGCTCTCCACGACGTCGAGCGCACGCAGCGCGCGACGCTGGCCCGCCAGCTGGAGCACTTCGACGGCTCGCTCCAGGCCAAGCGCCTGGGGCTCACGCGCAGCATGAGCGCCGAGGCGTTCCGCGACCGTGTCGCCGAGCACTCGTGGTCCGACGTGGAGGCGCTGGTCACGCGTCAGCGCGCCGGCGAAGAGCGCATGCTCACGCGTGAGCACTGCGAGCGCTACCAGCCCACCAGCGGGTCGAGCTTCGCGTGTGAAGTGGGTGCCCTACACGCCCGGCTTCCTGGCCGACCTCGACGCCGCCGTCACGCCCTGGGTGGCCGACCTCTACCGCAGCGTGCCGGGTGTGCGCGCCGGGCGGCACTACTGGTCGCTCTCGTGGATCCCCACCGAGCTGCGCGCCGACACGCCGGGCAACGTGAACGACGACACGCAGCTGCTCTCGTGGGAGAAGCGCGCGGCCGCGGCGCTCATGGCCCCCGTGCCGCGCTGGGTGGCCTTCGCCGAGTCTTCGGACGACTCGCTGTTCGCCACGCTCGCCTGGCTGCTCGCCGCGCGTGACCTGTCGTTGATCTCGGTGTGGAGCCCCACGTTCGCGCTGAACCTCTTCGAGGGGCTCGAGCGCCACCGCACGGAGCTATGCGACACGCTCGTGCAAGGGCGCTGGCAGCGCAGCGGTCTGCCGGGAGGCGCGCCGCGTGCCCCCGAGGTGGCCGCCATCCTGCGCAGCTACCCCGGCCCCGCCACGCCCGAGCTGCTGCGCGCCCTCTGGCCGTCGCTCTCGCTGATCAGCGCGTGGGACACCTCGTCGTCGGCGAGCTGGGCCCGCAGGCTGCAGGCGCTCGCCCCCCACGCGCACTTCCAGGGCAAGGGTCTGTGGGCCACCGAGGGCGTGGTCACCATCCCCTACCGGGGTAAGCACGTGCTGGCGTCGCGCAGCCACTTCTACGAGTTCGTGGACCTCGCCACCGAGCGCTCGCACTTCGCGTGGGAGCTGCGCGAGGGCCAGGAGGTGCGCCCACTGCTCACCACCGGCGCGGGACTCCTGCGCTACGGGCTGCGCGACCGCTTGAAGGTGCGTGGCTTCGTGGGGAGCACGCCGTGCCTCGAGTTCCAGGGACGCATGGACGACACCGACATGGTGGGCGAGAAGCTGAGCCCCGACGCGGCCGCGCGCGCGCTCAGCGCACTCGAGCCGATGGGCGACTGCCAGCCCCTGTCGCTGATCCCGCTGCCGAGTGGCCTGCACCCCACGTCCGAGCGCCCCTGCTACGTGGCGCTGTGCGAGGGCGCGCCCAACCCCGAGCGTGACCAGGCGCGGTCGGAGACGCTGGAGCGTGGCCTGCGCGAGTTCTTCCACTACGACCTCGCTCGCGACCTCGGGCAGCTGGCCCAGGCCGAGGTGGTCACCACGCCGCACGCGCGCGCCGTCTACGAAGAGCTCGGCGTCCTGCGCGGCATGGTCAAGGGAAACATCAAGGTCGAGCCCCTCTCGGCCTGCATCGAGGGCGCCGCCGCCCTGCACCTGCGCCAGGTGGCGCGCCCCGTAGCCACAGGAGATCAGTCATGGACGTAACGAGTTTTCTTGCGCAGTTCCCCGACGCGCGCTGGGCGACGCCCAACGACAACGCCACCATCCTGGAGCTACCGACGGCTGAGCATGCAGGGCGGCGCGTTCAACATCACGTTCGTGAAGGACCGGACTACTTCCGCTTCCTGCGTTACGAGGGCCCCGAGCACCACGTGCTGCTCGTCGAGAATAGCGACGGCGTCGCCGAGGGCATGGCCACGCTGGTGATGCGTCCGAGCTACGTGGGTGACCAGGTCGAGTGGGTGGGCCACTGGTCGGATCTGCGCTTCATCCGCGGCCGCGACCGCCGCTCAAGTTCGACTGGAAGGTCTTCACGGCGCCATCTGCGACCACGGCCACGAGATCGAGGGCTGGCACGGCTGCAAGCACTGGCTCGGGTCGTTCGTCATGGCCAACGACCGCGCTCGCGCGGCGTTCACCGCCCAGGAGACGCCGTTCGACCTCACGCCCGTGGCGTCGTATCAGATGATCAACCTGCTGGCGCACCGCCCCTTCGGGCGCGGCAAGCTGCGGCAGCTGAAGCAGGGCATGCCGGACGTGAGCGTGCGCGTGGCGCGCACGGAGGACATCGGCCGCCTGCGCGCGTTCTTGAACACGCAGAACCGCGAGCGCGCGCTCGGCTACGTGTACGAGGGCGAGCACGACGAGCTGAACCGGCGTCTGCAGAGCTGGGACGACTTCTCCATCGAGAGCTTCTACCTGGCGAGCGACGCCAACGGGAAGCTGGTGGGATGCCTCGCGCCCTGGGACCTGTCGCCCGGTCGGCGCATCGTGGTGGACGACTTCACCGCCTGCACATGGCCGAGCCTGGCGCGTGGGCTCGGCGGAGCGTTCCGCAGCCCGGCGAGAGATGCGCATCCTCTACCCTGATGACCACAGGAGGATCGACCACACGCTGCCGACCAGCGGGCGACGCGCCGTGTTCGCGGCCCTGCTGGAGGCGCTCTTACGCCGACCCGCGCGTGGCCGACTACCACGTGGTGGCCACGAACGGATGGTTCGACCGCGGAAGAGCATGGCAAACCCCGAGGGTGATCGAGCCGGCCTTCTTCACCCAGAAGACGCCCACCCTGCTCTGGCGTGATGACCACGCCCGGGACGCACGAGCCCGTGAACGAGGCGCACCTCCGGGTGCATGCGGGACACGAGATGTGCCTCACCTGATCCTGCCCCAACCGCCCCGGAGCGCAGATGCCGCGCTCGAGGGTGTGGCGGGGTCCATCTCGCGGGTCTACATGAGATGACCTTCGAGCGGCCGCTCGACGCGACAAAGCTGCGCACCTGCGTGCGCGCTGATCACCGCCTGCTCCCACGCACCCGCACAACGCCTGGTCGCTGGGACGCCCGCTACGTGCCTCGAGGTGCTTGGACACCGACCCGCTCCTCGAGCCCCTGTTCGACGAGGTCTTCGGCGTGCTCGCGGGGTGGCCGCCAACGAAGAGCGGCTACACAGTAACGCAACGCCCCTCTTGGCGGAGCCCCTTCGCGCTCGGGCGCAGCCTGCCTGTGCGCTTTGTTGCCGACCACCCCACGCGGCCCACGCTCTTCGGGCGATCGCACTCACCTGTGTGCGACGGCGCGGCATGATCCAGATGATTTGACGCTTCGGGGCGCGTTGGGCTGGGAAGCCGATCG